>NZ_CP049780.1:4869662-5003702 GCF_011193355.1 Streptomyces sp. JB150 | reverse complement strand
AAGACCGCCGCCACGGCCGAGACGGCAGTGGAGACCGCCGAGGGCACCGAGGCCAAGCCGAAGACCCGCCGCACGCGGAAGGCCGCCGAGCCCGCCGCGACGACGGAGGCTGCGGAGGCCGAGCCGAAGCCGAAGCGCACCCGCAAGACCGCCGCCGCGGCCGAGACGGCGACCGACGCCGCCGAGGCGAAGCCGAAGCGCACCCGCAAGACGGCCGCCACGGCCGAGACGGCGGCCGACACCGCCGAGGGCACCGAGGCCAAGCCGAAGACCCGCCGCACGCGCAAGGCCGCCGAGCCCACCGCAGCGGCTGCGACCGCGTCCGCGGAGATCCCCGCGCAGGCCACCGCCGAGCCGAAGGCCCGCCGCACCCGCAAGGCCACCGCGGCTGCCGCGGAGCCCGTGGAGAGCTGACCGGCGCCGACAGGCACCGCGTTCGACGGCCCGGCCCACCTCGCGTGGGACCGGGCCGTCGGCGTACCCGCGCTAATCTCCCCCCGTGACCAGCCCCGCCCCGCTCGCCCCTCCCCCCGGCGCTCGCGCCTACCCGCTCCGCACCGCCCGCGGGGAGTTCGCCGTCGTGGACGCGCCCGTCGCGCCGGACGCCGAGCCGCGCGGTGTCGCCCTGCTGCTGCCCGGGTTCACCGGGAGCAAGGAGGACTTCCACCTGATGCACGAGCCGCTGGCCGCGCGCGGGTACCGGACGGTCGCCGTGGACGGGCGGGGCCAGTTCGAGTCGAAGGGCCCGGCGGACGACGAAACGGCGTACGCACAGGGCGAGTTGGCGCGCGATGTGCTGGCGCAGGCCGAGGCGCTGGGCCCGGACGGGCCGGTGCATCTGCTGGGGCACTCGCTGGGCGGGCAGATCGCCCGCGCGGCCGTCCTCCTCGACCACTCCCCCTTCGCCTCGCTCACCCTCGTCTCCTCGGGCCCGGCGGAGATCTCCACGGCGCAGCAGGCGCGGGTGAAGCTGCTGCGCGACGCGCTGGCCGTGCTGTCGATGGCGGAGGTGTGGGAGGCGATCTGCGCGATGGGCGCGCCGGAGGACGTCGGCGGTCCGGCGCGCGGACTGGGCGGCCCGGAGCAGCTGCGCCGCCGCTGGCTGGGCCACTCGCCCGCGCAGCTCGTCGCGACGGGGCAGCAGTTGTGCGCGGAGCCGGACCGCGTCGGTGAGCTGGCCGCCGTACCGCTGCCGTGCCATGTGCTGTCCGGCACCCGGGACGAGACCTGGCCGGTGCCGCTGCTCGACGAGATGGCGCGCCGGCTGGGCGCGCGCCGCACGGTCGTACCGGGCGCGGAGCACTCGCCGAACCTGGACCAGCCGCTGCCGACGGCCCGCGCGGTGGCCGGTTTCTGGGACGAGCACCCGGCGCGCTGATCCCGCCGGCGCCGGGCGGGACACCCCCTAGTACAGCGTCTGGAGGTGCTCCCAGAAGCCGTCCCGCAGCGCCCGCCGCAGATCGGCCTGGCCGCGCAGGGAGTACTGGAGCATGCCCTCCGCCTCGACCAGCAGGTCCTGGTCGACCGATCCGGGCAGGTAGGGGTGGCCGGGCAGCAGTTCGACCAGTGCGTCGCGGCCGCGCGAGGACAGCCACTTCGCGGCGATCTGCGCGCCGACGAAGCGGACGTCCTCCCGCCCGGGCCGGGCGGCGGTACTGGCGTCGTAGGCCGCGGCGGTGCGGCGGGAGACGTACGGCTTGAAGAAGTCGAGGTCGAGGGTGCGCTGGCTGTCGACCTCCCAGAGCAGCGGCTCGGCCTGGTTGCGGCCCTCGGGTGCCTCGATGCCCCACAGGTGCACCCGGGCGCCGTAGCCCTGGGCCGCCTCGACGGCCGACACCAGGTCCTCGTCGCCGCCGAGCAGGGCGGCGTCGCTGATGGCCCGGTGCCGGGCCAGGGACTCTAGGTCGGTCCGGATCAGGGAGTCGACGCCCTTCTGCTGGTTGTTGGCGTTGAGGTTGCCGAGGCGGACCTTGACGTCGGGCAGCTCGGCGATGGTCTGCTGCTCGGCGGTGTGGATACGGCGGCGGGCGCCGTCGTACCAGTACACGCGCAGCAGGCGGCTGTCGGCGAAGACGGTGCGGGCCCGGTCGATCAGGGCGTCGATCAGACCTTCGGCGTCCAGGTCGAACGCGCGCCGGTCCTCGGTGCCGGCGACGAGGCGTCCCGCGGCCGCGTAGAGGTACCCGGCGTCCACGAAGATCGCATGCGTCGAGGGCGTCTTGGCCACCTCGGCGAGCATGCGCTGCAGCAGCTCGTTGGTCCGGTCGAGACGGGCGGCCATGGCCGAAAGGTCGTCGTTCATTGTCTCCATTGTCCGCGCCGTCACACTGTGAACACAACTGGTCCCGATCAGTCTCGATCCGTATGCAACCGAAAGCTTACGAGCCAGTAATTAGTTCGTCGAAAAATTTCTTTAGCGTAGGGAATGTTTGTAGCATCCATCGCGTTGCACCCGTACGGAACAGGGTGCACCGTCGCACCGTGGGCCACCCACCAGTAGTTCTCCTCCGGGAGGATGACCAGACGAAGGGAGAAGCCATGCGCTTCGAGATTCTGCGCCTCGACGACGTCGACGGTACGCCCGTGGACACCACCGTCGTGGACGCCGCCTCCGTCAACCGGATCGTTCAGCAGGCCGCCGCGATCGGTCAGCGCCTGTGGATCCGTCCGGCCGACACCCCGGCCTCGTAACCCACATGCTTGAGAGCCCCGTACGGCGTGACGGCCGTACGGGGCTCTGTCGCGTCTGGACCACGGACTGCCGTCGCGCCTGGATCAGCTGCTGTCCAGGGTCGCCAACCCGCTTCAGGGATGTGAGGCAAGTAGTCGCCTGCGTCCATGCCTCACGGAATCCGATGGTCCTTCAGGCAAGTGCGTCATGTGGCAGCGGCCTCGTCCGGCATTCTTCGCGCGTGCAGCCCGAAGTCATAGCCGCACTGATCGGCACACACCGGCCGTCCTCGTCACTGCGGCAGCCGCATGGATGGCCGGCCGCGCGCAGGGCCGCGGTGCGTACCACGGGCCCGTGGACGCCGTCCGCCAAGCAGCCCAACGCGACGCATGCCGGCCTGTACCGCACAGCTCCCCGTTCCATCGACGTCGTCGAGCGAGCCGAAGGGGCCGTGACCAGCGTCCCGCGCGGTGGCCGGTCGCTGGTGCACGAGATGTACAAAGTGCTGGGCGCCACCGAGTGTGGCGCCGAACCCACAGTCACCTGAGGCGAACAGTGCCAGAAACGAGGCAATGGGCGAGTTCAGCAAGGCTCTCAAGGAGCTGCTGCCGGATTCACGGCGATACGAGCCGGGACCAGGAGCCGCCCGTCCGCTGTGGGATCGCGTCCCTATCCGTTGCGGCCGCCCCGGGCGGTGATCGCTTCGCCTGCGTGGATGATCGAGCCGAGCATGGTGTGAGCGGCTTGGAGCTGTTCGATGGAGCGGCCCAGGCGCTCGCGTTCAGCCTTGAGGTCCTGGGCCATTTCCTCGCAGGTTGGCGCCAGGACGGCTCCCTCGTCGGCCATGCAGGGCAGCACCTCGCGGATCAGGTCGGTGTTCAGCCCGGCCGCGAGCAGGATCCGGACTCGGCGCACGGCGGCCACGTCGGATTCGTCGAACTCGCGGTAGCCACTGGCTCGCCGCTGCGGCCGCAGCAGCCCTTGCTGCTCGTAGTAGCGCAGGCTCCTGGTGCTGACGCCGGTGCGCCTCGACAGCTCGCCGATGAACATGTGACCCCCGGCACATCGTTTGACTCTGACATTGACGTCAAGGTTTAGCTTAGCCGCCATGGCAACGCATCGCGGCACACAGCAATCTCCCACCATTGATCCGAAGCCCTTAGCGGGTAAGAAGGCCGTGGTTACCGGCGGGACCATCGGCATGGGCCGGGCCATCGTCCAGGCCTTGACCGGCCGCGGCGCCGAAGTGATGTACACCGGACGCAGCGACGAGCGACTCGCCGAGGCCCAGGCGGCGCTCGGCACCCCGCTGGCCCACCCGGTGCGCTCCGACGCCACTGACGCCACCGCCATCGCCACCCTCGGCGATCAGGTCGCCGACCGCCTCGGCCGCATCGACTACCTGTTCGTCAACCAGGGCCTCGCCGAGTTCCAGACGCTCGAAGAGGTCACCGAGGAATCGTGGGACCGGATCTTCGACGTCAACGCAAAAGGCGCCTTCTTCACCGTGCAGCGGCTGGCACCGCTGGTGTCCGAGGGCGGCTCGATCGTGTTCACCACCGTCTCCAACGACCAGATCTTCCCGGGTCTCAGCGCGTACTCCGGGGCGAAGGAGGCCGTCGCCGCCTTCGCCAAGGTGCTCGCCGCCGAGCTGCTCCCCCGCAAGATCCGCGTCAACGCGATCGCCCCCGGGTTCATCCTCACCCCCACTATGGGCGTCGCCGGACTGACCGAAGAGCAGCGCGCCGAGTTCATCGACCAGGGCAACGCCTCCACACCGATGGGCCGCGGAGGCACCGTGGAGGAAATCGCCGCCGCCGCGCTGTACCTGGCCGTCGAGGCCACCTTCACCACCGGCCTGGAACTGCCCGTCGACGGCGGGTTCGGCCAGGGCATCGGCACATGACCGACCCCACCCGGTAAGCGGCCGCGGATCGACTCGGCTGCGCCGAAGCGAACACGCGAACCACAACCTGTCCCCCTGCGGCCCGCCCAGCCGGTCGCAGGGGGACATGAATGCTGCACGGCGACGGCGCCGCCACCGGCAGCCCCATAGATAACCCCACCCCTGATCAGCGATGAGCGGCCCTGCTCAGCTGCCCTGGATCACCTGGGTGACGCCGTTGATGATCTGCTGCACGGCGATCGCGGACAGCATCATGCCCGCGAGCCGGGTCACGAGCACCACCCCGCCGTCCTTGATGACCCGGATGATCAGCAGCGAGTACCGCATGACCAGCCACAGCACGACATGGATGGCGAGGATCGCCGACCACACCGACAGCTGGAGGCTCACGCTGTCGGCCTTCTGCACGGCGAGGATGACGGAGACGATCGCGCCGGGGCCGGCCAGCAGCGGCATGCCCAGCGGGACGAGGGCGACGTTGACGTCCTTGGTCTGCTTGGGCTCGTCGGTCTTGCCGGTGAGCAGGTCCAGGGCGATCAGCAGGAGCAGCAGCCCGCCGGCGATCATCAGCGCCGGCACGGACACGTGCAGGTAGTCGAGGATCTGGTGCCCGAGCACACCGAAGACGGTGATCACACCGCCGGCGACGCAGACGGCCTGAAAGGCCATCCGCCGCTGCACCTTGACGGGCCGCCCCGCGGTCAGGGCGAGGAAGATCGGCGTGATCCCAGGGGGATCCATGATGACAAAAAGGGTGAGGAACAGAGAGCCGAAGACGGCGATGTCGAACATGGGTGAGCTACAGGCCTTGCACTGAAGGAAAGAGGGGAACGTGAGGGATCAGGCGGCCGCGCGGACCGCTCAGACCGCTCCACCGGTGCCCGGCACCGGGAACGCCCCGGTCGCCCGCCGGGTGATCTCCCCGTACACCTCGGGGTCGGTCGTGTACTCGCCGAGCACACAGGTCTTCCGGCTGCCGTGGTAGTCGCTGGAGCCGGTCACGAGCAGTCCCAGCTCCTTGGCCAGGCCGCGCAGCCGCGCCCGGGTGTCCGGGTCGTGGTCCATGTGGTCGACCTCGATGCCGTCCAGGCCCGCGGCGGCCATCTCGGCGATCGCGGACTCCGGCACCGTACGGCCGCGCTTGGCGGCGCCGGGGTGCGCGAACACGGTGACCCCGCCCGCGCCCTTGACCAGCCGGATCGCCTCGAAGGGGTCGGTCTCGTGCTTCTCGACGAAGGCCCGGCCGCCGTCGGCGAGCCAGTCCTGGGTGAACGCGTCGCTCACGGAGTCGACGACACCCAGCTCGACCAGCGCGGACGCCACATGCGGCCGTCCCACGGACCCGTCCCCGGCAATGCGCGCCACCTGTTCCCAGGTGACCGGCACGCCCAGCTCGTTCAGCTTGGCGATCATGCCCTTGGCCCGCGGCACCCGGTCGTCGCGCACCAGCTCGCGCTCGGCGAGCAGGGCGGGCTCCTCGGGGTCGAACAGGTAGGCCAGCATGTGCATGCTGATCCCGTCGATCCGGCAGGACAGCTCGGCACCGGTGACGAGGGTCAGCCCCGGCGGCAGCGCGGCGACGGCCTCGGCGTGTCCGCGGGTGGTGTCGTGGTCGGTCAGCGCGACCACGTCCAGACCGGCCGCTGCGGCGTTGCGCACCAGCTCGGCGGGGGTGTCCGTACCGTCGGACGCGGTGGAGTGGGTGTGCAGGTCTATGCGCACGACGCGTACTCCAAGCGGGTGACGACACGGAAGGGGACACCCAAGGATAGCCGCACTCGAACACCCGGGCGTCACACCCACTACCGGCGTGCGCCCTTTACACGCGCGTCACGCGGACGCCCTGCGCCGGCCACCCACGCCCACCTACGGCCACCCGCGTCCCCAGCTGACGGTCACCGCACCCTCCGCCCGGTCAGCCTTCCGGATCGGGCGACAGCAGGCGCGGTGACAGCGCCCCGCACGGCACCAGCTCCATCTCGGCCCCCGCGTCCCGCAGGTCCGTCAGCACCAGCTCGTCGTACATCAGCAGCCCCGACTGTTCGGGCCACACCACGGCCCACAGCCACAGGCCGCGCGCCTCCCCCGCGAAGACCGCCCGGTCGTCCGGGGTGCCGGAGACATGCCACAGCGGGGTGGGCCGGCCGGCGGCGAGCACCTTGGCCTGCGGCGGCTTCTCGACGTCCACGTACGGCCCCGGGTCCGGGCCGTCGATGCCCGCGTACCGCGCGCCGAGCCCGACGCCCAGCTCCTCGGCGATGAGGATCAGCTCGCCGACGCCGCCGAGCGGGCTGGGTCCCGAGCAGGCCAGAGCCGTGGCGCGGCCGCCACTGCGGTCGTCACCCGCGCAGAGCACACCCGTGTAGAGCCAGCCGATCGGCAGCGGCCACGGCATCCACACCGGCACCTGGGCGCGACGTACCACGACGGCGAGGGCCTCGACGCTGGGCGGCACCACGGGTTGCAGCGGATGGACCGCGCCATGCACATCGCACTGCCACGAGTCGGCGAAGAGTCCGGGCGCCCTGACCCGGCCACCGCACTTCGGGCAACTGGGTTCGCCCCTCATAGGGCTCCACGGTCCTACCCGCGCCGCGTCACGTCAAGGACGATCACCCGTCCGGACGGAAAAGGGGACAAGGGGACAAGGGCGGGGTGACGCGCCGACAGGAGGGCGGACGGGCCGGCCGGCGACTCGGCGTTCACCAGTTCGACGGCTCGGCAACTGACCGGCGCGGCACGGGCGTTGGTGAGACGCGCGTGTTCGTGAGACCGGTCACCCGAGCGGGACGGACGCGCGCAGCGGATCGCGCAGGTCCGTGCCCTGGTTCAGCCAGCGCTCCCGCAGCGCCTGGGCGCCGTGCACCCGCTTCCAGGCGGCCTCGTTCGCGGTCATCGGCAGCAGCGGCAGGAACCGGACGGGGTCCATCGGCGGGTCCAGCTCCAGATCCTCGACCAGGCCGCCCGGCTCGGCGACCAGCACCGAGGAGAACGGGGCGCCCGGCCACAGCGGCTCCCCCACGTCCAGGGACGCGCCCGGAGCCACGACCACGCCCTCGACCTGGGGTGACGCGGCGAGCACGGCCAGCGGGCGGAGCACCTTGTCGGTGTCGGCGAGCCCGGCGCGCACCGACAGGACCAGCTCGGCACGCGGGCCCTTGACCGGGTCGGCGAGCACCGCGGTCGGGTCGGCCATGGGCTGGGCGGACATGCCGAGCGTGGCGTAGCGGACGATGTCCCCCTCGCGGAAGCGCAGCACCTCGATCCGGTCCGTGCCGAGGAAGGTGACCGCGGCGCGGGCGTCGGGCTCGCCGAGCGCGGTACGCAACCGGGCTTCGACCAAAGGGAGAACATCAGCCATGCGGGGAGCATAGAACTCGTCAGGACCGGGCAAAGCAACGCCTTGACACTTCAGTCGGCTGATACTCTTGGCCGGTGGTCGGGCAGCACGCGGCAAGCGTGCGGGTCAAGTCCCGACGCCACGGGAACCCTCTAGGGGGTTGGGATCGTCCCTCAGCAGGGACCGGCCGGAGGAGGTGGGGCTGTCATGGATCGAAGTCGACCGTGCAGTAGCACCCGCTCTTCCGGTCTCTGATGTAGCTGCTCTCGCTCTGGCTGGTTGCCGCCTTTCGCATGCGCGCCTTCATCCGGGTCACCCGGAAGAGCACGTCGTTTCGCTCTACCTGATCTGTCTGTTCTGTCTGGTCTGTCTGGTCTGCATCAGCAGCTGACTCAGTAGCGAACTCGCCACCGCGACGGTGCGGTGCTCCCCGCTTTGTGGACGTGCCAAACATCCGCAGTCGAGAAGACGTCCTCATTCCGGGTAGTTCCACCCGTCGTCGGCGGTCTTTCGTTGCCCGTTGCGAAGGAGCCTGCCCATGTCGATGATCCGCGACCTGCGCGCCGCCGTCCGCCCGTCCCGCCCCGCGCTGCGCAAGGACACCGGGAGTTACGACACCACCCGTGACCCCGCGACCGCCTCGGCCGTCGTCGACTGCGCCGTCTACCGCGACGGTGCGCGCGTGGCCAGCTCCCGGCCGCTGACGCCGCAGGAGGCGATGCGCCAGGTGCGCCGCGACGGAGGGTTCGCCTGGATCGGGCTGCACGAGCCGACCGAGTCCGAATTCGCCGGTATCGCCGGGGAGTTCGGGCTGCACCCGCTGGCCGTGGAGGACGCCGTCCAGGCCCACCAGCGGCCCAAGCTGGAGCGGTACGACGACTCGCTCTTCACCGTCTTCAAGACCATCCACTACGTCGAGCACGACGAGCTGACCGCCAACAGCCAGGTCGTCGAGACCGGCGAGGTGATGTGCTTCACCGGCGAGAACTTCTTCATCACCGTCCGGCACGGCGGGCAGGGCTCGCTGCGCGGGCTGCGGCACCGGCTGGAGGACGACCCGGAGCTGCTGGCGAAGGGCCCCTCGGCGGTGCTGCACGCCATCGCCGACCACGTCGTCGACGGGTACATCGCGGTCGCCGACGCGGTGCAGGACGACATCGACGAGGTGGAGACCGAGGTGTTCTCGCCGGGACGCAAGGGCACCCCGCGCGGCACGGACGCCGGGCAGATCTACCAACTCAAGCGTGAGGTCCTGGAGTTCAAGCGCGCGGTGTCGCCGCTGGTGCGGCCGATGCAGCTGCTGAGCGAGCGGCCGATGCGGCTGATCGACCCGGACATCCAGAAGTACTTCCGCGACGTCGCCGACCACCTGGCCCGGGTGCAGGAGCAGGTCATGGGCTTCGACGAGCTGCTGAACTCCATCCTCCAGGCCAATCTCGCGCAGGCGTCCGTGGCACAGAACGAGGACATGCGGAAGATCACCTCGTGGGCGGCGATCATCGCCGTGCCGACGATGGTGTGCGGTGTGTACGGGATGAACTTCGACTACATGCCGGAGCTGCGGTGGCGGTTCGGCTATCCGATGGTGCTCGGGATCACCGCGATGATCTGTTTCGGCATCCACCGCACGCTGAAGCGCAACGGCTGGCTCTGAGGCCAACCGGGCCGGGCCGGAGGGCCTGGTTAGGCTGGCCCCATGACTAGCGAGCTGCTCGACCGGGCCCTCGTCGAGGAGGCCACGAAGAAGTCCGGGCTCATCTGGGTGAAGGGCCCCGGGGTGCCCGCCCGCGCGCTGTGGCACGCCTGGCACGAGGGCGCGGCCTGCGTGGTCGGTGACGGGCCGGGCGAGCAGCCGCTGCCGGGGCTCACCGACGGGGCCACCGCCGAGGTGACGGTGCGCAGCAAGGACAAGGGCGGCCGGGTGGTGTCGTGGACGGCGACGGTCGTGGAGCTGGCCCCGCGGTCCGAGGCGTGGGAGGCCGCCGTCGCCGAGCTGAAGGGCAAGCGGCTGAACGCGCCCGACGGGGAGGCCATGCCCGAGCGCTGGCGCCGCGAGTGCCGGGTGCTGCGCCTGGAGCCGACGGGTGTCACGCTGCCGCTGCCCGAGGACTCCCAGGCCCAGGCGCCGCTGCCCAGCCCGGCGACGACCCGGCGCCCGATCCCGGCGGCCCTGCCGCGGCTGCTGCTGAAGCGCCGCAAGCGGACGTAGCGCCCCGGAGGTTCGCTGCGCGGACGTGGCGCCCCGCAGGCCCGCTACGACGTCGGCAGCTGCGGGCCGTAGTCGACCGTCTCGCTCTTGTCCGGCTCGGTGAGGGGGAAGTCCTTGCCCCAGGCGGAGAAGGTCAGGGTGCCCGCGTCGCCGCCGCGGACCAGGCGCAGCGGGTAGGGCTTGCCCTCCAGGGAGACGTCGAGGGTGCCGCCGGAGCCCTGGTCGCCGGTGATGCGGATGGTGCGGACGCCGGCCCGCTGGTGGCGGCCGTCGGTCTCCAGGGTGCCGTGCAGGGTGAGCAGGCTGTCGAGGAGGACGTCCTTGTCGGTGAAGCCGCTGAACCGCTTGTAGGAGGGGTCGCCCTCGGGGACCTTGACGTACTTGCCGTCGAGCTTGTCCGCGGCGGCCGCGTCGCCGCCGCCCTTGCCGCCCTCCGGGTTCCAGAACGCGCTGTCCGCCTTCAGGTACAGCTGGTCCCCGACCCGCAGCAGCTCGAAGGCGGCGCCCTCCGCGGTGACCGACCCGGTGCCGCCGTCGCCCTTGAGCCGCATGTCCAGCTTGTAGGTGCGGCCGCTGGTCACCACGGTCCCGGACAGCCGTACGGCGGCCGCGGACTCCGCGGCGGCCAGGGTCTTCGCCTGGATCTTCTCCGGGGACAGCTTGCCCACCCCGTTGGTGCCCGCGTCCGGGTCCTCGCTGCTGCACCCCGTCAGCCCCGCGCCGCTCACCACCAGCGCGCACAGCGCGCTCGTCAGCGTGGCCCGGCGGATACGGCCCTGGGGAATCGCGGTCACAGGTGGGGCTGCCTTTCTACGGGGGTCCGGTCGGCGTACCGCAGAGTACCGGGGTGCGCGGGGTCCGGCGGAGCCAGTCCGACCCGACCGCTCACCAGGGCGTATCCGATCCGGACGGGCTAGCCTGAAGCCCACCCGAACGGGCAATCCGGATAACACGCGCGGTACACCGAAACAGCACGGAAGCGGCACAGCGGCCGTACGGAGCGCACCGGCCGCACGACGGCGGAGCGCGGCAGCGGCACGGAAGCGGAGGTGTGGAGAGCATGGCAGCGGGCGCCCCCCGGATCTTCGTCTCGCACCTCGCCGGCATCGCCGTCTTCGACCCCAACGGCGACCAGGTGGGGCGGGTGCGCGACCTCGTCGTCATGCTGCGCGTCGCCCGCCGGCCGCCGCGGCTGCTCGGCCTGGTGGTCGAACTGGCCACCCGGCGCCGGATCTTCCTGCCCATGACCCGGGTCACCGGCATCGAGTCCGGCCAGGTCATCACCACCGGCGTGCTCAACGTCCGGCGCTTCGAGCAGCGCCCCACCGAGCGGCTGGTCTTCGGCGAGCTGCTGGACCGCCGGGTCACCCTCGTCGAGACCGGCGAGGAGGTCACCGTCCTCGACCTGTCGGTGCAGCAGCTCCCGGCCCGCCGCGACTGGGAGATCGACCGGGTGTTCGTGCGCAAGGGGAGGAAGGGCGGCGCCTTCCGCCGCGCCAAGGGCGAGACCCTGACCGTCGAGTGGTCGCAGGTCACCGGCTTCTCGCTGGAGGAGCACGGGCAGGGCGCCGAGAACCTGCTCGCCACCTTCGAGCAGCTGCGCGCCGCCGACCTGGCGAACGTCCTGCACCACCTGTCCCCCAAGCGCCGCGCCGAGGTCGCCGCCGCCCTCGACGACGACCGGCTCGCCGACGTCCTGGAGGAGCTGCCGGAGGACGACCAGATCGAGATCCTCGGCAAGCTGCAGGGCGAGCGCGCCGCCGACGTCCTGGAGGCCATGGACCCGGACGACGCGGCCGACCTGCTCGCCGAGCTGCCGAAGGAGGAGCAGGAGCGGCTGCTGGGCCTGATGCAGCCCGACGACGCGGCCGAGATGCGCCGCCTGATGTCGTACGAGGAGCACACCGCCGGCGGTCTGATGACCACCGAGCCGATCGTGCTGCGCCCGGACGCCACCGTCGCCGACGCGCTCGCCCGGGTGCGCAACCCCGACCTCTCCCCCGCGCTCGCCGCGCAGGTCTACGTCTGCCGCCCGCCCGACGAGACCCCCACCGGCAAGTACCTGGGCACGGTCCACTTCCAGCGCCTGCTGCGCGACCCGCCGTACACCCTGGTCAGCTCGCTCGTCGACGACGACCTCCAGCCGCTCGCGCCGGACGCCGCGCTGCCGCTGGTCGCCGGGTTCTTCGCGACGTACGACATGGTCGCGGCGCCC
Source organism: Streptomyces sp. JB150 (assembly GCF_011193355.1). Taxonomy (GTDB): domain Bacteria; phylum Actinomycetota; class Actinomycetes; order Streptomycetales; family Streptomycetaceae; genus Streptomyces. The sequence goes on along the minus strand of NZ_CP049780.1, from coordinate 4,991,361 downwards.
GTGGTCGACGAGTCCGGGTCGCTGCTGGGCGCGGTCACCGTGGACGACGTACTGGACCACATGCTGCCGGAGGACTGGCGGGAGACCGAGTTCCACCTGGACGAGGGGACGGCCGCCCATGGCGCCTGAGCGGGACAGCGCGCGCGAGCGGACACCGGCCGGGGCCACGGCGACCGGCCGCCCCCGCGCCCGCCTCGACCAGCCGGCCCCGCCGCGGCGCCGGTATCTGCCCGAGTACGACCCGGAGGCCTTCGGGCGGCTGTCGGAGCGGGTCGCCCGGTTCATCGGCACCGGGCGGTTCCTGGTCTGGATGACGGTGACGATCATCTGCTGGGTCGCCTGGAACACCCTGATGCCGCAGTCCGTGCGATTCGACGAGTATCCGTTCATCTTCCTGACCCTGGCGCTGTCGCTGCAGGCCTCCTACGCCGCCCCGCTGATCCTGCTCGCGCAGAACCGGCAGGACGACCGCGACCGGGTCAATCTCGAACAGGACCGCAAGCAGAACGAGCGGTCCATCGCGGACACCGAGTACCTGACGCGCGAGGTCGCCGCGCTGCGCATGGGCCTCGGCGAGGTCGCCACCCGCGACTGGATCCGCTCCGAGCTGCACGACCTCGTCAGAGAGCTGGAGCAGCGGCGGGACGGCCACCGCTCCGAGGCGGTCGTATTCCCGGCGGAACGGTCGCACGGACGTGACGTAGACGACCGCTGACAGCCTTTCCGAGGGGCGGCTACCGGGCCGTACCATCGTCCTTATGGCTACGGAAGACGCGGTGCGCGAAGCACTGGCGACGGTGAACGACCCCGAGATCAACCGCCCCATCACCGAACTCGGGATGGTCAAGTCGGTGGACATCGGGGCGGACGGAGCGGTCGCCGTCACCGTGTACCTGACGGTCTCGGGCTGCCCCATGCGGGACACGATCACCCAGCGGGTGACCGAGGCGGTCTCCCGCGTCGAGGGCGTCCCCCGCGTCGACGTCACGCTGGACGTGATGAGCGACGAGCAGCGCAAGGAGCTGGCGGCGGCGCTGCGCGGCGGCCAGACCGAGCGCGAGGTCCCGTTCGCCAAGCCCGGCAACCTGACCCGCGTCTACGCGGTCGCCTCCGGCAAGGGCGGCGTCGGCAAGTCGTCCGTGACGGTCAACCTGGCCGCCGCGATGGCCGCCGACGGCCTGAAGGTGGGCGTGGTCGACGCCGACATCTACGGCCACTCGGTGCCCCGGATGCTGGGCGCCGACGGCCGTCCCACCCAGGTCGAGAACATGATCATGCCGCCGTCGGCGAACGGCGTGAAGGTCATCTCCATCGGCATGTTCACGCCGGGCAACGCGCCGGTCGTCTGGCGGGGCCCGATGCTGCACCGCGCGCTCCAGCAGTTCCTGGCGGACGTGTACTGGGGCGACCTCGATGTCCTCCTGCTCGACCTGCCGCCCGGCACCGGCGACATCGCGATCTCCATCGCCCAGCTGATCCCGAACGCCGAGATCCTGGTCGTGACGACCCCGCAGCAGGCCGCCGCCGAGGTGGCCGAGCGGGCCGGCTCGATCGCCGTGCAGACCCACCAGAAGATCGTCGGCGTGGTCGAGAACATGTCCGGCCTGCCCTGCCCGCACTGCGGCGAGATGGTCGACGTCTTCGGCACGGGTGGCGGCCAGACGGTCGCCGACGGCCTCACCCGTACGACGGGCACGAACGTCCCCGTCCTCGGCTCCATCCCGATCGACGTCCGCCTGCGCGAGGGCGGCGACGAGGGCAAGCCGGTCGTCCTGACCGACCCGGAGTCCCCGGCGGGTGCCGCGCTGCGGGCCATCGCGGGCAAGCTGGGCGGACGGCAGCGGGGGCTGTCGGGGCTGTCCCTGGGGATCACCCCGAAGAACAAGTTCTGAGGACCGCGCTTCTCCCGCAGGTCCCTCGCGACACGACAGAAGGGGCGCCGCTGCTGTGCGGCGCCCCTTCTGTCGTGCGCGGTCTCACGTCTCCGTGCGCGGTCTCACGTCTCCGTACGCGGTCTCACGTCTCCGTGCGTGGCTCTACTCGTACGCGGCGATGTCCTTGATCGCGGCGAAGCCGAGGCCGTACGCGCTCATGCCGCGGCCGTACGCCCCGACGTGCACGCCCTGCTGCGTCGAACCGGCGAGGACCCAGCCGTACTCGGACTCCCGGTAGTGGAACGGCGTCGGCACCCCGTCCACGGGGAGGCTCAGCGTCGACCACTCGGGCCCGTCCAGGTCGTCGGCGAGCTCCCACGCGGTCTCGGTTTGCTGCTCCAGCCAGTCGTCGCGCAGGCTGTGGTCCATCTGTCCGGGCCAGGTGAAGGACAGCAGTCCCACCCCGGCCAGCCAGGCCGCCGAGGACACCGTCGTGGCCTCCAGCAGGCCCGTGCCGTCGGCGCTCCGGCGGGACGGGTTCGCCGCGACGGTCACGACGACCGCGAACCGCTCCCGGCTGTCCTCCGGCCCGGCGTCCCCGCGCACAGAGGGCTCGTCACCGTGTCCGATCGAACCGTGCTCGACGGCTCCGTCGGCCGCCGTACCGACCTGCATCAGCCAACGCGGCCCCGTGAACGCCTCGTCGAGGCCGTACCACGGGAAGGACGCTCGCAGGTAGCCGTCGACCGCCCGCCGGGCGGCGGGGACCTGTTGTCCGCCCTCCGCGGCCGGCGTCTGCGCGACTGACCGACTCGTCGTCTCCATGTACCCGGACGCCTCCTCGCTCTCGTCGGACCGGTCGCCCGCCCCCCTTCGGGCGGCGTTGCTTATTTGCGTACGGTCCGCACAACAACTCGGCAGCATATCCACACCGCTCGGGGCAGCAGGGAATGCGCCCGGCGCGTGGGTCGCCCGAGGGCGGGGTTCGCGCGGCGCGCGGGGGCGGGTTCGCGCAGCGCGCGGGGGCGTACGAAGCGGCGCGCACGCGGGTTCGCGGCGAGCGCGCCGTGCGGGAGCAGGGGCCTGTGCCGTGCGGCGGGCCTCAGGTGGCGTCGGCGTCGAACGGCGGGCGGGTGTCCGCGGGCTCGGGCTTCTTGCTCATGTCGACGCGCGCACCGGAAGACGAGCCCGAGGAGGACGCAGAGGACGCCGAGGAGTCGGTGTCGCGGCCGTGGACCGCGTCCGTGACCTCGGCCATCTCCTTCTTCAGGTCGAAGGTGTTGCGGATCTCCTTGAGCCCCAGGTCGTCGTTGTCCAGCTGCTTGCGGATGAACGTCTTGGGGTTCAGGTCCTCGAACTCGAAGTCCTTGAACTCAGGCCCGAGTTCCTGCCGGATGTCCTGCTTGGCGCTCTCCGAGAACTCACGGATCTTCCGGATCGTCCGCGTCACGTCCTGAATGACCTTCGGGAGCTTGTCCGGACCGAACACGAGCACGGCGAGGACGATGAGCGTCACCAGCTCGAGCGGTCCTATGTCATTGAACACCTGAAGCTCCTTGCGATGTCCTCCCGCGGTCCCGGGCCGCATCCACGGTACCCGTCGATCCTGTCCGACCGGTACCGTCCCGTGACCCCCGAGTGTGTGTATGTGAGCGGTTTCTCGGTTCCGTCCTCGATCGCCTGCCCGGCCGGCCGTGCGCCGGTCAGTCCTCCGAGGAGCCGAGGACCAGGGAGACCGTCCGCTCCTCGCCGTCGCGTACGACGGTCAGTTCCAGGCGGTCTCCGGGGCGGTGGGCGCGGGTCTTGACGATCAGTTCCTCGCCGGAGTGCACGCGCTGACCGTCGACTTCCGTGACGACGTCACCGGGTTCGATGCCGGCCCGGTCGCCGGGGCCGCCCGGAGTGACGGCGGAGCCGCCGTCGCTGCCCTTGGTGCCGACGCGGGCGCCGTCCCCGGTGTAGCCCATGTCCAGGGTGACGCCGATCACGGGGTGGGTGGCCTTGCCGGTGTTGATCAGCTCCTCGGCGACCCGCTTGCCCTGGTTGATGGGGATGGCGAAGCCGAGGCCGATGGAGCCGGACTGGCCGCCGTCCAGGTCCGCGCCGCTGTCGGCGGAACGGATCGCGGAGTTGATGCCGATGACGCGGGCCCGCGCGTCGAGGAGGGGGCCGCCGGAGTTGCCCGGGTTGATGGGCGCGTCGGTCTGCAGGGCGTCGACGTAACTCACGTCACTGCCGTCGCCCTTCTCGCCGCCGGCCGTGATGGGACGCTCCTTGGCGGAGATGATCCCGGAGGTGACGGTGCCGGCCAGGTCGAAGGGCGCGCCGATGGCCACGACCGGGTCGCCGACCTGGACGTTGTCGGAGTTGCCGAGCGGCAGCGGCTTCAGCCCGCTGACGCCGCGCACCCGGACGACGGCGAGGTCGTAGCCGCTGTCCCGGCCGACCACCTCGGCCTTCGCGGTGTCGCCGCTGTTGAAGGTGACCGTTATCCCGCCGTCGGCGCCGGCGGGCTCGACGACGTGGTTGTTGGTGAGGATGTGGCCGCGGGTGTCGAGCACGAAGCCGGTGCCGGTGCCGGACTCGTCCCCGCCGGAGACATGCAGGGTGACGACGCTGGGCAGGGCCCGGGCCGCGATCCCGGCGACGGTGCCCGCGGCCCGCTCCGTGCTCTCCTTCCCGGCCTGCGGCAGCTCCACCTGCCCAACGCCGCCGTTGCGCTCCAGGTACGCCCCGACGAGACCGCCGGCCCCACCGGACACCAGGGCCAGCAGCACCGCCGCGCCGATCAGTGCCTTCCTGGTCCGCGTCCGGCGCTGCCGCTGGGTGGGCACCGCGGCGCCGGTCTGCTGCAGCGGCCCGGCGGAGGCGGCTGCCGCCGCCCAGGGGTCGTAGCGCCGCCACGGGTCGGCGGGGGGTGTGGAGGCGGACCCGCCGGGCGCGGGCGCGGAGGCACCGGCGGCGTCCGCCACGCCCCCACCGCCCTCACCGTGCGCCGCGACGGCCCCGTGCGCGGGGGCGATCGGGGGCGTGGCGGGATGGGCCGCGGAGGGCACGGACGGCGTGGACGGCGTGGACGGCGTGGAGGGAGCGATCGGGGGCGGTGTGGGGTGCGCGGAGGGTCCAGGCACGGGGGTAGCGAGGTGGGGCGCGGCAGCCGCTGGGTGCGAGGCGGGGTGGGACGCGGCGGGCGTCGCCGGGTGAGGGGCGGCGAGGGGGTCCGCGGCGAGCGGCGGGGGCATGGGTATCGCCGTGCCCTGAGCGGGCGTCACCGCCGGGTGTTGTACGGGCGGGGCGGGCGCCCAGGGGCCCGGTTCGCCGTAGGGAGGGGTGCTGTAGGGGTCGGGGTCGTGGAGGGGCTTCACGGCGTCGGCGGCGGGGGCGACGGGCAGGACACGGGACTGCACGGCAGTGCCGGAGGCCTCGGAAGTCTCGCGAGCTTCGGATGCCTCGGGGGTTTCCAAGGCCTCAGAGGTCCCGGGGGTCCCGGAGAGCTCGACGGGCGCCGCTTCGACGCCCGCGCCCGCAGCCGCTCCCCCGGCGGTGCCCGAGGCATCGACGGCCCGTGACTCGGCGCCGGGAGTCCCCTCGGGGTGCCGGCTCGCGGCGGTGGCAGGCTCCGCTGGGAGCGCCACTGCTTCCTCGGCGGAGCCCACTGCGGCGCCGCCGGCCACGGCGAGGGCAGCCCCCGTACCGGGGTCGGCCGTGCCGGTCGCGCTCGCCGGGTCCACCGGCTGCTCCGGGCGCCGCAACTCGAAGTCACCGTCACCGTCGACGGAAGCCGTAGCGGCCTCACCGCCACCGCCTGCGGAAGCCGTACCGGCCCCGGCAGCAGACCCCTCACCGAGCGCCCCCGCAGATGCGCTCAGCGCCGAGTCGCCGTTCGCCTCGGACGCCTCCGCGGCAGGGGAACCAGCGCCGGACACCCGCGCAGACGCACCCGCCTCGGACTCGTCGCCGCGCGCCCCCGCGGGAGCGTCCAGTTCGAAGTCGCCGTCGGGCTCGGGGCGCCGGATGGGGGCGCTGACGGGCTCCGGCGTGGTCGCCTGCGGTGTCGCCTCGTCCGGGCGGCCCGAAGGGCTCTGCGTGGGCTTCCCCTCGTTCATGCTCTCCCCCACAGCTGGCCGCGGCCCGGCTCGTCGGTGGTGGCCGCGATGTGTCGACTCCGCGCCCCGGTGTGGCGGGGCGCGGTCCATCCCGGGATTCAACCAGGTTCGCGGGGTGATCCGCAGAGGCCGGTCAGCGAGTGGGGCGGGTGCCGCTCGGGTCGGGTGTGGGGGAAGCCGTGAGCAGGCCTGGCGTGGTCAGCTCGTGCGCCATGGACCAGCCCGTCAGGCTGACCGGGGGTGTGGCGGTGAGCGGACGTATCAGCGGGGACAGGGTCGCCGCGCCGACCGCCGGCGGGGTGGTGAGCGCGTGCGCGGACTGGGAGGTGACGCCGGGCAGCAGCGGTGCCGACACTCCCGTCGACGCCGCCGGTGTCTCGCCCAGTGCGCGGCCGCCCTGGATTTGTGCGAGCAGGGGCGCCACCGCGCGCCGCCGCTGGCTGTCCGGCGCCGTGGCGGTACCCGTGCCCGGTGTGCGCATCGGCGTCACATTGCTGCCGGAGCCGCCCCGCGTCTCCGGGTCACCGGGCGCCCCGGTGGTGACGCCGCCCAGTGCGATCGCGGCCAGGGACACCGCCCCGGCTGCGACGAACGCGAACCGCCGCCCGCGTGAGGCGCGCTCGCCGTCGGACCGGCCGACGTCGTGGATGCGGAAGCCGCGCTGCGCGGCGGCCGGGAGAACGGAGGTGTGCGTGCGGGCCGGCAGGTAGTCCAGCTCGAAGCGCTCACCGCCCCGCTTCAGCCCGAAGACGCCCCCGGCGCCGGGACGCCCCGGCAGGCCGCCGGGCAGTGCGCTCCCGCCGAACGGCGCGTCACCGCCGTCCAGGCCGCTTCCCCCCGGCAGCCCCTGGAGCCGGGCCAGGAAGCTCTCGGAGGGCGGCGGCGGGGCCGCTTCCGCGAAGACGTTCTTCAGGCGGCGCTGCGCGTCCACCTCCGCCTTGCACTTCGGGCAGGTCGCCACGTGTGCCAGCACGCGCTCGCGCGCGTCATGACCGAGCTCACCGTCGACCAGCGCGGCGAGTCGGTCTCCCAGGTGCTGCTCTGCGAGGTGTCCCTCGGCAGGTTTCGGCCGTGATCCACTCACGCGGACGCGCCCCCTCCTCCCAGCGCGGGGACACGGGCCAGGAAGGAGCGGCGCTCGGCGCGCGCCTCCGGAGACCGGTGCGCGAGGGCCTTGCGCAGCTGGGAGCGGCCGCGGTGGATCCGGGAGCGGACGGTGCCGAGCTTCACGCCGAGGGTCGCGGCGATCTCCTCGTACGACAGCCCCTCGATGTCGCACAGGACGACCGCGGCGCGGAACTCGGGCGCGAGGGTGTCGAGGGCCTGCTGGACGTCGGCGTCGAAGTGCGCGTCGTTGAGGACCTGCTGCGGGGAGGGGTCACGGCTGGGCAGGCGCTCCGCCGCGTCCTCGCCGAGGGCGTCGAAGCGGATGCGCTGCTTGCGCCGCACCATGTCCAGGAACAGGTTGGTGGTGATGCGGTGCAGCCAGCCCTCGAAGGTGCCCGGGGTGTACGTCGACAGGGAGCGGAAGACACGGACGAAGACCTCCTGGGTGAGGTCCTCGGCGTCGTGCTGGTTGCCGGTCAGGCGGTACGCCAGGCGGTAGACGCGTCCGCTGTGCATGCTGACGATCTCCTCCCAGGTGGGCGGAGTCCACGCCTGCCCGTCCGCGTCGGTGGAGAAGGTCGCGGTCTGGGCAGGGCCGACGGCGTGGCCGGCGGCGTGGCTGTGGTCAGCGGTGTCGTTCACGGATTTCGGCCTGCCTGCCGACCCGAGGAAGCGCCGCAGCACTCCTCCCCGGTCCACAGGCGCAGCCGCACCTCCCCTGTCGGCTCTGGTGGTGTCCAGTGGAGCCCCTACCATAGCCACCTCGTCCGTTAGCTCCGGATAAGCGGTTTTACGAGCTTTTGATCTGGGCTGCCACGGCTCATACGGCTGCGTCAGCACTTGCTCCGCGCACCGCTCCTCTTCGTGATCCAACTGTGTCCCCCGCTCTCGTCTCCCACCCCTCTAAACGCCCGGTCCCATCTGCGGGTTCCCGGCGCCAACGGATACAGTCACGCCGAGGCAACCGTGGGGACAGGAGAGGGTCATTACCGGCAACCGGCAGACGAGCTGGGCGTTCGCCGACGCCTATGTCGCCGAGGACGAAACGCTGCGCTGGGCCCGCGACCGGGCCCGTGAGGCGGGGCTGCGCTCGGTGTCGCCCGGCGCGGGCGCCGCGCTGCGTTTGCTGGCCGCCTCCGTGGACGCCAAGGCGGTCGCGGAGATCGGCACCGGAACCGGGGTGTCCGGCATCCACCTGCTGCACGGGATGCGCCCCGACGGCGTGCTGACCACCGTGGACCCCGAGCCGGAGCACCAGCAGTTCGCCCGGCAGGCGTTCCGCGCGTCCGGGTTCGCGAGCAACCGGGCGCGCTTCATCCCGGGCCGGGCGCTGGACGTGCTGCCCCGGCTCGCGGACGCCGGCTATGACCTGGTCTTCTGCGACGGTGACCGGCTGGAGGTGCTGGAGTACCTCGCTGAATCGTTGCGCCTGCTGCGGCCGGGCGGGCTGGTGGTCTTCGAGGGCGTCTTCGCGCACGGCCGCACGGTGGACTCCGGGCCCCAGCCCACGGAGGTCGTACGCCTGCGCGAGCTGCTGCGCACGGTGCGCGAGAGCCAGGAGCTGGTGCCGTCCCTGCTGCCGGTGGGCGACGGCCTGCTGTGCGCGGTCAAGCGCCCGGACACCGCGCGCCCGTGAGCCGTGCGGCACGCGGAGGAGCCGTCGTGCACCCCTGGACCGACAGGCCTGTCGTGGCCCCGCGGACGGGCCGTGGACCCATGGACCGGCAGGCCGGCCGCAGCCCCGTGGACCGGCCGGCCGCAGCCCCGTGGACCGGTCGGCCGTGGAACCCGTGGGCCGGTCGGCCGTGGACCCGTGGGCCGGCCGTGGAACCCGTGGATCGTGGGAACGCAGCCGCCCCGGCACCAGGTGCGGTGCCGGGGCGGCCGAAGGGGTATGGTCGCTTGCGCGCGTTCAGCCCACGACCTTCTTGAGGGCGTCGCCGAGCGCGTCGGCCTCGTCCGGGGTCAGCTCGACGACGAGCCGACCGCCGCCTTCGAGCGGAACGCGCATGACGATGCCCCGCCCCTCCTTGGTCACCTCGAGCGGGCCGTCACCCGTTCGCGGCTTCATGGCCGCCATGCTCGTTCCCCTTCCTGAAACCAGCTCATCGTCAAAGCCGACGGCCCACTGGGGGGCACGCGCGCTCCGTGAGCGGGACACGCGACACCGGCATCGAACACATTGCTTCCAGGCCATTATCCCGCATCGCACGACCCGATGACCAACATCGGTCGGCATCGCTTGGGCAACGCGCGCGAGCAAAACCACTCAATTCGGCGATGTGACTGCGATACTGCGCCGCCGCGGGTCGCTGCGCCGAGCGGAAACCGGCCCGCATTCTTTGACGCAGGTCACACGACGTCGTCCGTGATCTCCGCCATGCTGTCCTTCGTACCCGGGGCCGCACACAGGGCCCCGTACACAGGACCCGTACCGGAGGGGAAACGCCATGGCCGACACCGTGCTCTACGAGGTGACCGACGGACTCGCGACGATCACGCTGAACCGCCCGGAGGCGATGAACGCGCTGAACATCGAGACCAAGGTCGCCCTCCGGGAGGCGGTGCGGTCCGCGGCGGACGACGACGCCGTCCGGGCGGTGCTCCTCACCGCCGCCGGGGACCGGGCGTTCTGCGTGGGCCAGGACCTCAAGGAGCACATCGGGCTGCTGGCCGCCGACCGGGAGGCCGGCGAGGGGCAGACCATGAGCACCGTGCGGGAGCACTACAACCCGATCGCGCGGGCGCTGGCCGGGATGCGCAAGCCCGTGGTCGCGGGCGTGAACGGCGTGGCCGCCGGGGCCGGGTTCGGGTTCGCGCTGGCCGCGGACTACCGGGTGGTGGCGGACACCGCCGCCTTCAACACCTCCTTCGCCGGGGTCGCGCTCACCGCCGACTCGGGCATCTCCTGGACCCTGCCGCGGATCGTCGGCCCGGGCCGCGCCGCCGACCTGCTGCTCTTCCCCCGCAACGTCACGGCGCAGGAGGCCCACGAGCTGGGCATCGCCAACCGGGTGGTGCCGGCGGCCGAGCTGCGCGCCCAGGCGGAGCAGGTGGCCCGCCAGCTGGCCGAGGGTCCGACGGTGGCGTACGCGGCGCTGAAGGAGTCCCTGGCGTACGCGCTCACCCACACCTTCGAGGAGGCCCTGGAGAAGGAGGACGAGCTCCAGACGCGGGCGGGGGCCTCCGAAGACCACGCCATCGCGGTGCGGGCCTTCGTGAACAAGGAGAAGCCCAAGTACCTGGGCCGGTAGCCGGCGGCCGGGTCAGGCGGGGGCGCGGCGCGCGGTGCAGTCGGCGAGGTGGTCGTCGACCAGGCCGCACGCCTGCATCAGCGCGTACGCCGTCGTAGGCCCGACGAAGCGCAGGCCCCGCTTCTTCAGCGCCTTGGACAGGGCCGTCGACTCGGGGGTGATCGCGGGGACGTCCGCGAGGGTCTTGGGGACCGGGCGGCCGGCCGGGTCGGGGGCGTGGGACCAGATCAGCTCGTCCAGCTCGCCCGGGGCCCACTCGGCCAGCACCCGCGCGTTGGCGAGGGTGGCGTCGATCTTGGCGCGGTTGCGGATGATGCCGGGGTCGGCGAGGAGGCGGGTGCGGTCCTCGTCGGTAAAGGCGGCGACCGAGGCGATCTCGAAGCCGGCGAAGGCGGCGCGGAAGCCGGGGCGGCGGCGCAGGATGGTGAGCCAGGACAGGCCGGACTGGAAGGCCTCCAGGCAGAGGCGTTCGAAGAGCGCGTCGTCGCCGTGGACCGGGCGGCCCCACTCCTCGTCGTGGTACGCGACGTACTCCGGGGCGGACAGCGCCCAGGGGCAGCGCAGCGCGCCGTCCGGGCCCTTCAGGGGCGTGCCGTCGGTCATTTCTCGTCGTCCTGTCCGAATCGGCCGGGCCCGTCCGGCTTCTCCATGGAGACCCGCTCGTCCCGGCCACCGGCGGTGCCGGAGGTCGCGGAGGTCCCGGCGGCCCCGGAGGTTAGGGCGCCGGTCAGGGCGGTCTCCAGGTCGGCGATCCGGGCGTCGCGCTCGGCGAGTTCGGCGGCGAGGCGGTTCAGGGCGTCGTCGACGTCGCTCATCCGGTAGCCCCGGGCGGCGAGGGGGAAGCGCAGGGCGTCGACGTCCGCGCGGCTGACCGGGCGGTCCGGTGGCAGCGGGTCGTACAGTCGTTCGGGTGCGGCCTCCGGCAGCGGCGCCTGGTCGCCGCCGCCCACGACGGCGAGCGTCACCGCGGCGACCACGACGGCGAGCGCGACGACCAGGAACAAGAACATCACCATCGCTGGGCCCCCACGGTCGGGTAGGTCGAGTCGGTCGAATCGAGTCGGACGTGTCAGGGTCCGATCGTGCCATGCGAGTCTGACAGTTAAGGTCGCAGGCGGTCGAAAGGCCACCGCGAGCACGAGGCACGAGGAGAGGTCACAGGGGATGCTCAGGCTGGGCAGGCGTGAATTCGGCACGCACGAGCCGGTGATCATGGCGATCGTGAACCGGACCCCGGACTCCTTCTACGACCAGGGCGCGACGTTCCGCGACGAGCCGGCCCTCGCGCGGGTGGAGCAGGCGGTGGCCGAGGGCGCCGAGATCATCGACATCGGCGGGGTGAAGGCCGGGCCGGGCGAAGAGGTGACGGCCGAGGAGGAGGCGCGGCGCACGGTCGGGTTCGTGGCCGAGGTGCGGCGGCGCTTCCCGGACGTGGTGATCAGCGTGGACACCTGGCGGGCGGAGGTCGGCGAGGCCGTCTGCGAGGCGGGCGCGGATCTGCTGAACGACGCGTGGGGCGGTGTCGACCCGCGGCTGGCGGAGGTCGCGGCCCGCTACGGGGTGGGCCTGGTGTGCACGCACGCGGGCGGGGCCGAGCCGCGGACGCGTCCGCACCGGGTGACGTACGACGACGTCATGGCCGACATCCTGCGGGTGACGGTCGGGCTCGCCGAGCGGGCCGTGGCGCTCGGGGTGCCGCGCGAGTCGGTGCTGATCGACCCCGGTCACGACTTCGGCAAGAACACCCGGCACAGCCTGGAGGCGACGCGGCGGCTCGGCGAGATGGTGGAGACCGGGTGGCCGGTGCTGGTGTCGCTGTCCAACAAGGACTTCGTCGGGGAGACGCTGGACCGCCCGGTCAAGGAGCGGGTCGTCGGCACGCTCGCGACGACCGCGGTGTCCGCGTGGCTGGGCGCGCGGGTGTACCGCGTCCACGAGGTCGCCGAGACCCGCCAGGTGCTGGACATGGTGGCCTCCATCGCCGGTCACCGTCCGCCGGCGGTGGCCCGCCGCGGCCTGGCCTGACGCGGGCCAGGCAGCAGGCCGGGCGCTCCCGGAGGGCGGCTGCTAGGGGGTGTCTCGTCGATCAGGCCGGATCAGCGAGCGGCGTCTGGTGCCGTGCATCGCAAGGCGGAGGAGGGAGTCAACGCGGAGCGTTGGCGACCGACGACAACGCGGCGAGGCCCGGTGCCAGACGCCGGGAGCCCGGCATGATCGGTGAGGCGCCCCCTAGGTCCTGTCTGATAATTGATCTTGTGGTGGGTCGGGGTGAGTTGACGGATGCGGCGTGGGAGCGGATAGCGCCCGCTTCGACAAAGTCGCCGCCCGCTACAAGGCCGGCATCCACGTCGCCTCACTCGTCCTCTGGCTCCGCGAACCCAATTAAGATCCTTTGTCAGACAGGGCCTAGCGGCCCGCCTCCTTCGACACGAGGGCGACCGCCTCGTCGACGTCGTCGGTGAGGTGGAACAGGGTGAGGTCCTTCTCGGCGGCCTTGCCCTGGGCGATCAGCGTGTTCTTCAGCCAGTCGACCAGCCCGCCCCAGTACTCGGTGCCGAACAGCACGATCGGGAACTGGGTGACCTTCTGGGTCTGCACGAGCGTCAGGGCCTCGAAGAGTTCGTCGAGGGTGCCCAGTCCGCCGGGCAGGACGACGAAGCCCTGCGCGTACTTGACGAACATCATCTTCCGCACGAAGAAGTAGCGGAAGTTCAGGCCGATGTCGACGTACGGGTTGAGCCCCTGCTCGAAGGGCAGTTCGATGCCGAGGCCGACCGAGATGCCGCCCGCCTCGCAGGCGCCCTTGTTGGCGGCCTCCATCGCGCCGGGCCCGCCGCCGGTGATGACGGCGAACCCCGCCTCGACCAGCCCGCGGCCCAGCCGCACCCCCGCCTCGTACTCCGGGGAGTCCGCCGGGGTGCGCGCCGAGCCGAACACGCTGATGGCGGGCGGCAGTTCGGCGAGGGTGCCGAAGCCCTCGATGAACTCCGACTGGATGCGCAGGACCCGCCACGGGTCGGTGTGCACCCAGTCGGACGGGGCCCGCTCGTCCAGCAGCCGCTGGTCCGTGGTGCTCGTCTGCACCTGATCCCGCCTCCGGAGGACCGGTCCCAGGCGCCGCTCCTCCGGCGGCTGCTTGCTGCCCTCAGGGTTGCCGGTAGCCATGTGCGCTCCCTCCGGTTGCCACGTCTTTCGGTCTTCAGCGTAGATCTACGCGGGTTACGGAGGGGGGACGCGCGCGTGTCCGCCGCCGAGCGTCCCGGGGCACACCGCCGGAATGCGCGCTCAGGCGGTCAGCCAGGCGCGCAGCCGCTCCTCCGCCGCGAGGATCTTCGATGTCTCTACCCGCTCGTCCCGCTTGTGTGCCAAGAGCGGGTTGCCGGGGCCGTAGTTGACCGCCGGTACGCCGAGCGCGGAGAAGCGGGAGACGTCCGTCCAGCCGTACTTGGGCTTCGGGGTGCCGCCGACCGCCTCGATGAAGGCCGCGGCGGCCGGGTGGGACAGGCCGGGCAGCGCGCCGGGGCTGTGGTCGTCGACCACGAACTCCGTCACCCCGCAGTCCGCGAACACCTCGCGGACGTGGGCGATCGCCTCCTCGGGCGTACGGTCGGGCGCGTAGCGGAAGTTGATTGTCACCACGCACTCGTCGGGGATCACGTTGCCCGCGACGCCGCCGGAGACGAAGACCGCGTTGAGGCCCTCGTGGTACTCCAGCCCGTCGATCACCGGCCGGCGGGGCTCGTACTCGGCCAGGCGCCCGAGGATCGGCGCCGCCGCGTGGATGGCGTTGGAGCCCATCCAGCCGCGCGCCGAGTGGGCCCGCTCGCCGGTCGTCCTCAGCAGCATCCGCAGGGTGCCCTGGCAGCCGCCCTCGACCTGGCCGTCGGACGGCTCCAGCAGCACCGCGAAGTCGCCCTCCAGCCACTCGGGGTGGGCCTCGCAGACGTGCTTGAGCCCGTTGAGGTCCGCCGCGACCTCCTCGTTGTCGTAGAAGACGAACGTCAGGTCGCGGCTGGGCGCGGGGACGGTGGCCGCGATCCGCAGCTGGACGGCCACGCCGGACTTCATGTCGCAGGTGCCGCAGCCCCACAGCACGCCGTCCTCGTCCAGCCGGGACGGCACGTTGTCCGCGATCGGCACGGTGTCGATGTGCCCGGCGAGGATCACGCGCTCGGAACGGCCCAGGTCCGTGCGGGCCACGACGTTGTTGCCGAAGCGGTCGACCGTGAGGTGCGGCAGGGCGCGCAGCGCGGTCTCGATGGCGTCCGCGAGCGGCTTCTCGCCGCCGCTCACCGAGGGGAAGTCGACGAGCCGCGCGGTCAGCCGCGCGGCGTCCAGCGTGAGATCAAGCGGGGTATCGGCCATGCCCTCGACCCTAACGCCCGTACCGCGCCCGCCGGCCGTGCCGCCGGTCCCCGGCCGGGGACGTGACCTGCGCGGCACCGGGCCCACCCGGCGCTTGCCGTCCCGCGGGCTCCAGTACCTTGTACGCGTGCCAGAGCCGTCCCCTTCTCCCAAGCGTCGCGGCCGTCTCCTCCGTTGCGGGGCGGCCTTCGTGGTCCTGCTCGCGGTCGCGGGGTACCTCGCGGTGCAGTACATCACCGGCGGGGCAGGCGGTCCGGGCTGCAAGGTCGTCTCCGGCAAGGGCGACGGGGCGACCTACGAGTTCTCGCCGGAGCAGGCGGTGAACGCCGCGACGATCACGGCCGTGGGCACCGCGCGCGGGCTGCCCGAGCGGGCGGTGACGATCGCGCTGGCCACGGCGCTGCAGGAGTCCGCGCTGCGCAACATCGACCACGGCGACCGCGACTCGCTCGGCCTGTTCCAGCAGCGGCCCTCGCAGGGCTGGGGCACCGAGCGGCAGATCATGGACCCCATCTACTCGGCGGGCATGTTCTACGACCACCTGGTCGAGGTGCCCGGCTACACCCGGCTGCCGCTCACCGTGGCCGCCCAGCGGGTGCAGCGCAGCGGCTTCCCGCAGGCGTACGCCAAGCACGAGCCGGACGCCACGCTGCTCGCCGCCGCCCTCACCGGCCGCGCCGAGGCCACCCTGACCTGTGAGGGGCGGCCCGCCGCCACCCGGGCCACCGGGCCGGACGCGGTGCGCTCGGCACTGGTGCGGGACTTCGGGCAGGACGCCATGCAGCAGACCGGCGCCGAGGTGAACGGGGACGCGGCGGCCCCGCGGCCGGCCGTGACCGCCGAGACCAGCGGGCGGACCGTGACCGTGCCGGTCGAGCAGGGCTCCGGGGACGGGCGGGCGGCCCGGGAGCGCGGCTGGCAGCTGGCGCACTGGGCGGTGGCCAACGCCTCCGCGCTGCACATCGAGCGGGTCTCGTACGCGGGCCGCGAGTGGGTGGCCGGCACCACCGGCAGCACGTGGCGTACGGCCGGGGACGCGGCCGGCGGGAAGAACGGCGAGGGCGCCGACGCGGTGCGGATCCGCACCGCGCAGTAGTGCGGACGCTCACCCGCACGGATCAATACCGGCACCGCGCGCCCGGCGGTGTGCGCGGGTTTTCGCCCGGTCACCCCGGCAACCGCTGAATCCCTTGGGCACAAAGGGCTGTAAGGATTCCGCAGACTTTCGGACCGGCAGCCCTTTGTCCCTTTTTATCCACAGCCGATAATGCGACGCATTGCCAACTCTTTACGTTCGGCGTGCGCAACCTCGGCGGGGGGTCGAGCGGTAGTAACGGCGCACGTCCTTTCACGTTCCATCCCGTCGAAGGAGCAACATGTCCCTCCCCCTGACCCGCCGGATCGCCCGTGCCGCGCTGCTCACCGCAGCGGGAGCGGCCTCCGTGGTCGGTGCGACCGGCTCCGCCAACGCGGCTCCCGACCTGTCGGCCGCGCAGAACCTCGGCGGGCTGTCCGCCGTGGACGCCGCGAGCGTCGGCACCACCGTCGACGGCGCCGCCACCCAGGTCACCGACCTCGCGGGCGAGACCGGCGGCAAGGCGGTCAAGCAGTCCGGCAAGACCACCGGCAAGGCCGCGAAGAAGGCGACGCCGGCCGCGCAGAAGGCCGCCGGGGCGGTGGCCGGTTCCGCCGGGGACATCGTCGGCGAGACCGCGAAGACCGCCACCAAGGGCGGGCTGCCCACCGACTCGCTCACCAAGGGCGGCGGGCTGCCGACGCAGCAGCTGCCGGCCAAGGGCCTCCCGCTCGGCTGACGCCGGGCCGGCACGGCGCGATGGGGTCCGGGGAGGCACTCCCCGGACCCCTTCGTCGTCCTCCCGGAAGAGACCGGCCGGCTAGCGCGCCAGCCGCTCCACCGCCGCGCGCACCCGCTCGTCCGTGGCGGTCACGGCCACGCGGACGAAGCGGTCGCCCGCCGGGCCGTAGAAGTCGCCCGGCGCGACCAGGACGCCCCGCTCGGCGAGGTGCGCCACGGTGTCCCAGCAGGACTCGTCGCGGGTGGCCCACAGGTAGAGGCCGGCCTCGCTGTGCTCGATGCGGAAGCCGTGACCCAGCAGGGCCTCGCGCAGGGCGGTGCGGCGGGCGGCGTAGCGCTCGCGCTGCACGCGCACGTGCTCGTCGTCGCCGAGGGCGGCCACGACGGCCGCCTGGGTCGGCGCGGAGGTCATCATGCCGCCGTGCTTGCGGATCTCCAGCAGCGGGCCCAGGACGGCCGGGTCGCCGGCGGCGAAGGCCGCGCGGTAGCCCGCCAGGTTGGAGCGCTTGGAGAGGGAGTGGACGGCCACGATGCCGTCGTACGAGCCGCCGTTGACGTCCGGGTGCAGCACCGAGACCGGGTCGGCCTCCCAGCCCAGTTCGAGGTAGCACTCGTCGGAGACGAGCAGCACGCCGTGCTCGCGGGCCCAGGCGACGATCCGGGTCAGCTCCTCCTTCGGCAGCACCTTGCCGGTCGGGTTGGACGGCGAGTTCAGCCACAGCAGCCTCAGGCCCGCCGGGTCCAGCCCGGTCGGGTCGTCGTACACCTCGTACCCGGCGCGCGCGAGGCGGGCGCCGACCTCGTAGGTCGGGTAGGCCAGGCGCGGGTAGGCGACCCGGTCGCCGGGGCCGAGGCCCAGCTGGGTGGGGAGCCAGGCGACGAGTTCCTTGGAGCCGACCACCGGCAGCACATGGTGGTGGGTGACCCCGCGGGCGCCCAGGCGGCGCTCCAGCCAGCCGGTGATCGCGTCCCGCAGCTCCGGCGTGCCCCACACCGTCGGGTAGCCCGGCGTGTCCGCCGCGGCGACCAGCGCCTTCTGGATCAGCTCGGGCACCGGGTCGACCGGCGTGCCCACGGACAGGTCGACGATGCCGTCCGGGTGCGCGGCGGCCGTCTTCTTGTAGGGCGCGAGCTTGTCCCAGGGGAAGGTGGGAAGACGGTCGGAGACTGCGGACACGGTTTCTCGCTCACTCTCTTCGATACGGCAAACGCCTCGGTCCCGTGCGGCGATCAGGGGCGATCAGACCGTACGGGACCGAGGCGGCGCGGATGGCGGGCCGCTGGACGCGGACGCGGGTGTTACTCGCCCTGCGGCGGCAGACCGGCGACGAACGGGTGGTCGCGCTCGATCAGGCCGAGCTTGCTGGCGCCGCCGGGCGAACCCAGCTCGTCGAAGAACTCGACGTTCGCCTTGTAGTAGTCCTTCCACTCCTCCGGCACGTCGTCCTCGTAGAAGATGGCCTCCACCGGGCAGACCGGCTCACAGGCACCGCAGTCGACGCATTCGTCCGGGTGGATGTACAAGGACCGCTGGCCCTCGTAGATGCAGTCGACCGGGCACTCCTCGATGCACGCCTTGTCCTTGACGTCGACACAAGGCTGCGCGATGACGTAGGTCACGCTGTCGTTCCTCCTCGATAGGGCGCTGGCGGGCCTCCTCAGGCTCCGCCGCCTGGCGCGCGGGAGCGCGGCGTCGTCGATGCCCGCACCTAGTATCTCCGTTCTTGGGCATGATCCGAACAGGAGGGGTGAACCGACCTGTGGAAATCTCTGCGGCAGGGCGCCTTGAGGTCCGTATCACCGCTGCTGACGTGGGCAAACGCGTCTCCGTACGGCGCTGGAGCAACACTAGTCCCAGCGCGGTGACGGACGGGAAATTCACCGACACGGTCGGCGTTCTCACATCCTGGGACGCGGGTGTGCTGGTGATCACACGGCGGGACGGCGAAGTCGTCCGCATCCCGGAATCCTCGCTGGTGGCGGGCAAGGTCGTGCCCGCCGCACCGGCGCGCCGCCGGGGTCCCGCCGCCTCCTTCCCCGAGCTGGCGCGGGTCGCCGCGCGGGCGTGGCGGCCGCTGGAGAGCGAGGCGCTCGGCGAGTGGGAGCTGCGGGCCGCCGGCGGCTTCACCCGGCGGGCCAACTCGGCGCTGGCGCTGGGCGACCCGGGGATGGCGCTGGACGACGCGCTGAGCGCCGTACGGCGCTGGTACGGCGCGCGGGGCCTGCCCGCCTACGTCCAGGCCGCCACCGGGGCCGAGGGGACCCAGGAGGCGCTGTGCGCCGCGCTGAGCGAGCGCGGGTGGGTGCGCGAGGTGACCGCCGAGCTGTGGACGGGCTCCCTCGCGCCGCTCGCCGACCGGGAGCCGGCCGTGCAGGTGCGGCTGTCCCGGGAGGCCGACGAGGCGTGGCTGGCCCGCTACCGGCGCAAGGGGCTGAGCGAGGTGGCGCTGCGGGTGCTGGCCGGCGGACCGTCGGTGTGGTTCGCGACCGTGCCGGGCGAGAGCGCGGGTGTGGCCGCGGGGGCGCCGCCCGCCGCGATCGGGCGGCTGGTGGTCGACGGGCGGTGGGCCGGGTTCGCCGCCGTCGAGGTCGATCCGGCGCGGCGCCGGCAAGGGCTGGCCACCGCGGTGATGGCCGCGCTCGCCGGGCGTGCCCTGGAGGAGGGGGCCTCCGCCGGCTGGCTCCAGGTCGAGACGGACAACGCGGGCGCGCGGGCGCTGTACGGCGATCTGGGCTTCGCCCCGCACCACGCGTACCACCACTACCGGGAGCCGGAGGCGCGGGGCGCGTCCGGCGCCGGGCGAGGCTGAGGGGGTGCCTGCCGTGCTGCGTCCTCCCTTCCCGCCGCCGCCCGAGCGGGCCGCCGAGCTGCGGCGGCGCTTCGCCGACGAGGCGCGCGCCGAGCGGCCCGACCTGTCGCTGCTGTGCCTGCTGGTGGCCGCCGCCGGGGACGCCGCGCTGGACGAACCGGGCATCGTCGGCGCCCAGATGGAGCTGGACCGGCTGGCCGGGCTGCTGCCGTACCGGCCCGGCGGGCCGCGCGAGTGGGCCGAGGCGACCCGGGAGCTGCTGGGCGAGCGGCTGGGCTTCCACGGCACGCCCGGCGACTACCGGCGGCTGGAGTCGTCGCTGCTGCACGAGGTGCTGCGGCGGCGCCGGGGGCTGCCGATCCTGCTGTCCGTGGTGTGGATGGAGGTCGCGCGGCGGGCGGGGGCGCCGGTGTACGGCGTCGCGCTGCCCGGCCACTTCGTCGTGGGCTTCGGCTCCGCCGGGGAACGGGTGCTGGCGGACCCGTTCGACGGCGGGCGGGTGCTGGCCGGGATGGACGCGGAGCTGCTGGTGGTCGGCGCCACGGGAGCGCCGCTCGATCCCTCGGCGCTGTCGCCCGCGCCGACGGGCGAAGTCGTGCTGCGCGTCCTGAACAACATCCGGGCGTGGGCCGCGGCCCGGCCGGAGCGGTCGGATGTGTCGCTGTGGGCGGTCGACCTGTCGCTGCTGCTGCCGGCGCATCCGGCGCGGCTGCGGTACGAGCGGGCGCGGCTGCTGGTGCAGCGGGGCGAGTTCGCGGCGGGGGCGCGGGAGCTGGAGGCGTACGCGGATGTCGTCGCCGCGGTGGACGCCGCCGCCGGGGAGCGGGTGCTGGGGGAGGCGCGGGCGGCCCGGGCGTTGTTGAACTAGGGGGTGTCCGCAAAGTCGCGTCGTCCGCCCGGAAGGCGGGTCTCGCGGCGTCTGGTGCGTGCTCTCGGCGTGCCGGGCGGACGCCCGCGTACTGGTCGTACTCGGGTGTTCGCCCGGTGCGGCGAGAGGGCGTGCCAGGCGTCGCGAGACAGGCGCGACTTTGCGGACACCCCCTAGCGCTTCGCCGTGCGGGGTGCTGTTCGATCGCGGGTGCGGGGGCGTCGCGGTCGACCGGGCCGGGGGCACCCCGGGTGTGCGGGGTGCCCCTCGTTCCGGTTCGTCAGTTCGGGTTCGTTTCGATCACCGCGGTCCTGTTCGTCTCGCTCATCAGGGCCGTGCGCAGGGCGCCGTAGACGTCCTGCGGGGTCACCGGGGTCTTCTCGCCGGTGGCGCGGGTGATGAGGACGCCGTCGAAGGTGCTGCCGTACAGCTTCTCCAGGGCGGCGAGGTCGGGGCTGTCGACCAGCTTGCCGTCGACGGCCTTGACCCGCAGGAAGCGCCAGAGGGAGTTCTCCGGGCTGAACTTGATCGAGTGCGCCGCGTCCGTGCGGACCGTGACGAAGCCGGACATCGCGGGCTGCGCGAACTCCTTCATCATTCGGTCGACCTCGGCGTCGGAGACCGTCGGCTGCCGGGTGGTGGTCGGCAGGGCGACCGTCTCGGCGGTGCCGGTCTCCACCTGGGCGCGGTAGGCGGCGGCGACCGCGTCGGTGGCGCCGTCGACGTCCACGCCCTTGCCCGGCTTGCCGTAGACCGGGACGGCCTTGCCGGAGACGAACCTGATGGTGCCGTCGCTCGCGGTGCCCGCGCCGCCCGCCGCCTTCTCCAGGGCGGCGTGCAGCTTCTCCTCGTCGACCGGCATGACGGGCTCGACGACCCGCTGCTCGCCGAAGAGCGAGCCGATCACGGAAACCGGGTTGTAGTCGCTGGCCGCGGCCTCGCGGACGGTGGACTGGGTGTCGAGGGACAAGCCCGCCTGGTCCGGCCGGAGGGTGACCGGGTCCCCGCCGACGGTCAGCTTGATCGGGTCGTCGACGCGGTCGCCCAGGGCCTCGTCGAGCTTCTTGACGGCGTCGTCGCGGGTGCCGCCGCCGATGTCCACGCCGAGCACGGTGGTGCCCTTGGGCACGTCGGAGTGGTTCATCAGCAGGCCGGCGCCGTAGGCGACACCGGCGAGCGCGATCACGCCGCCGCCGAGCAGCACCAGCTTGCTGCGGCCCTTCTTCTTGCGGGGCGCGGCTGCCGGGGCGCTCTGCTGGGCGGGCGCCGCCGGGGCGGCGGGGCCGGCCGGGGGGAACCCGGCGTCGCGGTCGGGGTCCGGGACGACCGGGATGCCGCTGGTCACCGTGTGCCCGGAGACGTTGTCGTGCGGCGGGGTGCGGAAGCCGGCGCCGGGCGGGGGCTCGGGGACCTGCTTCTGCGGGGTGAGGACGGCGGTGTCGTCGCTGAGGCCGCCGCCGGGGAGGGGGGCGCCCGTGGGCGCGGTACCGGGGCCGGCGGGGGCGCCCGTGGGCGCGGTGCCGGGGCCGGCGGGGGCGCCCGGGGCTGCGGGCGGGGCCAGCGGGCCGTCGCCGGTGACCGGGCCGCCGGTGGGGCCGGCCGGGCCGCCGCCGTAGCCGGCGTAACCGGCCTGCGGGTTCTGTCCGTTCCGGCCGTTGTGTCCGCCGGGCGCGGACGTGGACGGCCGGCCGTCCCGCTCGTTCTCCGGGCCGTACGGCACATCGTCGCGGCGCGGTTCGGTGGCGCGGCCGCCGTTGCCGAGCGGGCCCGCCGCGAGGGCCTCGGTGACGTCGAAGGAGCCGGTGCCGCCGCCGTGGCCGGGCGCGACCGGGCCGCCGGTGGCGCCGGGCAGCCCGGAGCCGCCGGTGCCGGGCCGGCCGCCGCCGGGCAGGTTCACCGCGCCGACGACACCGCCGGGGCGGCCGGGACCGCCCGCCGGGCGGGCGCCGCCGGAGGGCGCCGCGCCGGACCCGCGGGAGCCCGCGCCGGACGCGGGCGCCGCGGCGCCCGAACCGGCGGGCGCGCCCGGGGCGTTGCCGGAGCCGCCGCTCTGCGCGCCCTTGGGGGCCGGGGACTTGCGGGGCGCGAACCAGTCGCTCGTCTTCTCCTCGGCCTGCGCCGCGGGTTCGGCGGGGGCGGGCGGTTCGACGGTGCCCGTGGTCGTGGCGGCGCCCGGCGCCGGGGCCTCGGCCTCGGGGCCGTCGGCGGACTCGGCGTCCCCGACGGGCTTGCGCACGACGACCGGCGGGATGGGCCGTGATCCGGGGATGTTGATCCGGATCCGCGTCGTCAGCGTGGTCTCGGTCTTGCGTTCCTCCGGCCGCGCGGCCGAACGCCCTTCTTGCGTACCGCCGTCGGAAGCCGTGGGGGTACCGTACGGCGGCGTGCCCGAGGGGTATGCGGCTCCGCCGCGCCCGTGGGGCCCGGAGGACGGACTGTCAGTTTCACGACTCAAGGCAGGTTCTCCCGGTTGGCTCCGCCGCCCGCGGTACGACCTCACTCTGTTCGGGCGGCTCGGCGGCGCGCACAACCATACTGTCCGCTTCCGGCGCTTATCCCATGGCCGCCGGTGAAACCCGCACGGGACTCGCACGTGCGCGGATCGGCGAAGTGGTACGTCACTTGCCAAGTCGGACGGCGGGGCTCCCGGGTTGCCGCGCGACGCCGAGGGTGGCGCAGATCACAGCCACGGCCATGCCGCCGAGCAGGAAGAGATACGAGCCGACGCCCGCGGCGAAGACGAAGTCGCCCTCGGGACGGCTGGTGGTGAGCAGCACGACGGTGATCATCCAGCCCGCGGCGGGCGCGACGGCCCCGCCCCGGCCGCCGGTGGCGCGGGCGCCGCCCAGGAACGCCCCGGCCGCGCCGGCGAGGGCGAGCAGCAGCCCGCCCGGGAACCAGCCGCCCTGCACCAGCGCGCCGGCGCCGCCGACGACGGCGCCGAGCAGGAACAGCCCCAGCCAGGCGGCGATCCGCCCGGCGGAGGGGCGGGTCAGGGGCTGGGTCAGCGCGGAGCCCCGGTCCGTCATGACGCCTCCTCGGCGGCGATCCCGGCGAACAGGTCGGTCTCCCGGCCCGCGCCCGCGGCCCGTTCCCCCCGCACCAACTCGTAGTACTCGGTGGGCAGGACGGGCTGCGCCAGGTCGTTGGAGAGGACGAAGAAGTCGCCCTCCACCGTGATCTGGGTGGCGTGCGCGGCCATCGCGGCGGCCTTGGCGGCGGCGCGGGTGTCACCGCCGTCGATCTCGGTGGTGATCCGCTCGTCGTCGACGACGCCGGGGACGTCGTCGAGGGCGGCGGCCTTCGTGAAGGACAGGCCCGGCAGCTCCCGGTGCAGGCGGGCGAAGGCGGCCTCGCCGGCGGTGCGCGGGACGCGGTTCCAGTAGACCTTGGCGGGGGCGCAGCCGGCCTCCTCGGCCAGCTCGACGGCGCGCATGGCGACGCGGTGGGCCTGGATGTGGTCGGGGTGGCCGTAGCCGCCGTGCGGGTCATAGGTGACGAGGACCTGGGGGCGCACCTCCCGGATGACCTCCAGGAGGTGCCCGGCGGCCTCGTCGACGTCCGCCTGCCAGAAGCAGGCCGGGTCGTCGTTGTCGGGCAGGCCCATCATCCCGGAGTCGGCGTAGCGGCCGTCGCCGCCGAGCCGGCGGAAGTCGGTGACGCCCAGCTCGGCCATGGCGGCGGTCAGCTCGCCGAGGCGGTGCGCGCCGAGGGCGGCGCCGGTCAGGTGCGCGAGCGCCGGGGGGATGACCTCGCCGCGCTCGCCGAGGGTGCAGGTGACCAGGGTCACATGGGCACCCTCGGCCGCGTACCGGGCCATGGTGGCGCCGTTGTTGATCGACTCGTCGTCCGGGTGCGCGTGCACCAGGAGCAGACGACGGGAGGGCAGGTCACTCATGGCCCCACCCTAAAGGGATCAGAACTTGATGCTGCTGATCATCCCGGCGATGTTGGTCGTCAGCTCGCTGATCGTCGGGGCGACCGTCGAGGAGGCGAGGTAGAAGCCGAGGAGCATGCAGACCACCGCGTGGCCGGCCTTCAGTCCTGACTTCTTGATGAGCAGGAAGACGATGATCGCCAGCAGCACCACCGCCGAAATCGAGAGTGCCACGGCGGCTCACCTCCAAGGACCGGGAACGTTGGGGGCACAGAGCGGGGGAACGGGTAAGTCGATACAGCGGCCAGCAGGTTCATACCCACACAGCGCTAGTGATCATAACTATCCGTACGCGCGCATCTGTCGGCGCACGGCCGCACAAGGGGGCGCATGGCCAATATGGTCGGGGCATGACGACCGAGCCTGATTCCTTCCCCCGGCGGCACGCGCGGACCCAGCGGTTCACGCTCGGCGCGCCGCGTTCGTTCACCGTGGCGCCGGACGCGTCGCGGGTGGTGTTCCTGCGCTCCCGTTCCGGTACGGACCGGGCGAACGCGCTGTGGGTGCTCGACCTGGCGGAGGGCGCCGAGCGGGTGGCCGCCGACCCGGCCGTGCTGCTGGGCGGCGCGGCGGAGGATCTGCCTCTGGAGGAGCGGGCGCGGCGGGAGCGCAGCCGTGAGGGGGGCGCCGGGGTGGTCGGCTATGCCACCGACACGGCGGTGGAGTTGGCGTCTTTCGCCTTGTCAGGGCGGCTTTTCACGGCGGAGCTGCGGGCCGGTACGGCGCGTGAACTGCCCGTCGCCGGGCCGGTGGTCGACCCGCGCCCCTCACCCGACGGGCGGCTGGTGGCGTACGTGGCGCGGGGCGCGCTGCGGGTGGTCGGCGCGGAGGGCGAGGGGGACCGGGCGCTCGCCGAACCGGAAGCGGAGGGCGTGTCCTACGGGCTGGCCGAGTTCATCGCGGCCGAGGAGATGGGGCGGTCGCGCGGTTTCTGGTGGTCGCCGGCGTCGGACCGGCTGCTGGTGGCGCGGGTGGACGACACGCCGGTGGCGCGGTGGTGGATCTCCGATCCCGCGGAGCCGAAACGTGACCCACAACACGTCCCGTATCCGGCGGCGGGGACGGCCAACGCGGAGGTCCGGCTGTTCGTCGTGGACCTCGACGGGGCCCGCACGGAGGTGCTCTGGGACCGGGCGCGCTATCCCTATCTGGCGCGAGTGCACTGGTCAGCGGCGGGTGCGCCGCTGCTGCTGGTCCAGGCGCGCGATCAGCGCGGCCAGTTGTACCTGGCGGTGGATCCGGACACCGGTGCGACCCGGATGGTGCACGCCGACGAAGATCCGATTTGGCTTGATCTTTTCCCTGGGGTGCCCTGCTGGTCGCCCTCGGGGCAGCTGGTGCGGATCGCCGACGAGGGCGGTGCGCGGGTGCTGGCGGTGGGGGAACGGCCGCTGACGGGAGCGCAGTTGCACATCCGCGCGGTGCTGGACGTATCGCCCGACGACGTGCTCGTCTCGGCGTCCGCCGGCGCGGAAGCGGAACGGCCGGAGACCGGTGAGGTGCATGTCTACCGGGTCAACGAGCTGGGTGTCGAGCGGCTGTCGCGGGAACCGGGGGTGCACTCGGCGGTGCGGTCCGGGGACGTGACGGTCCTCGTGTCGGCGACGCTGGAGCGGCCGGGGGCGCGGGTGCGGGTGCTGCGGGAGGGGAAACAGGTCGCGGTCGTCCCGTCGTACGCCGAAGACCCCGGTATGTCGCCCCGGATCACGCTCACCCAGGGGGGCGCACGGAGGATTCCGTGCGCCGTGCTTATGCCACGGGACTACCCCGGTGACACTCCCCTGCCGGTCCTCCTGGACCCCTACGGCGGCCCCCACGGTCCGCGCGTGGTCGCCGCCCACAACGCCCATCTGACCTCGCAGTGGTTCGCCGACCAGGGCTTCGCGGTGATCGTCGCCGACGGGCGCGGCACCCCCGGCCGCTCCCCCGGCTGGGAGAAGGCGATCCACCGGGACCTCACCGTCTCCCTCGACGACCAGATCGAGGCACTGCAGGATTTGGCGCGGAATCATCCGCTGGATTTGAGCCGGGTGGCCATTCGCGGCTGGTCCTACGGCGGCTGGCTGGCGGCGCTCGCCGTCCTGCGCCGCCCGGACGTCTTCCACGCGGGCATCGCGGGCGCGCCGGTCACCGACTGGCGCCTGTACGACACCCACTACACCGAGCGCTACCTGGGCGACCCGGCGGCCTCCCCCGAGGCGTACGCGCGCAGCTCCCTGGTGACGGACGAGGGCCTGTCCGCCCCCGCCGAGCCGCACCGGCCGCTGATGATCGTGCACGGCACGGCCGACGACAACGTGGTGTTCGCGCACGCGCTGCGCCTGTCCTCCGCGCTGCTCGCGGCCGGCCGGCCGCACGAGGTCCTGCCGCTGTCCGGCGTCACCCACATGACCCCGCAGGAGCGGGTCGCCGAGAACCTGCTGCTGCTCCAGGTGGGCTTTCTCAAGCGGGCGTTGGGACTCGCGCGGGGCTAGGGGGACACTCCCCGGGCACGGCAACGGGCCGGGACGACATGGCGCGTCCCGGCCCGTACACGGCACCCGCACGGCCGTACGCCCACCAGTCTGACGCGTCCGTATATCGGGACAGGGTCGGGCGGGTTGCCGGTGTGTTACCCGGCCTGCTCCGCGGGGACGACGTGTCTCTCCTCGGCGAAGTGGCAGGCGCTGGGGTGGGCCGCGGGACCGGTCGTGTGCCGGAAGGACGCGGGGACGGCGAGCGCCGGGACCTCCTCGGCGCAGCGGTCGCGGGCCTTCCAGCAGCGGGTGCGGAAGCGGCAGCCGGAGGGGACGTTCGTGGGGGACGGGACGTCGCCGTACAGGATGATGCGCTCGCGGTGCTCGCGGGCCTCGGGGTCGGGCACGGGGACGGCGGAGAGCAGGGCCTGGGTGTAGGGGTGCGTGGGGTGGTCGTAGATCTCGGTGTCGCGGCCGGTCTCGACGATCCGCCCGAGGTACATCACCGCGACCCGGTCCGAGATGTGCCGCACGATCGACAGGTCGTGGGCGATGAAGACGTACGAGAGGTCGAACTCGTCCTGGAGGCGTTCCATCAGGTTGACGACCTGCGCCTGGACCGAGACGTCCAGCGCCGAGACCGGTTCGTCCGCGACGATGATCTCCGGGCGCAGCGCCAGGCCGCGGGCGATGCCGATGCGCTGGCGCTGGCCGCCGGAGAACTGGTGCGGGTAGCGGTTGACGTACTCCGGGTTCAGGCCGACGACGTCGAGCAGCTCCTGCACCCTGCGCCGCCGGTCGCCCTTGGGGGCCGCTTCGGGGTGGATGTCGAAGGGTTCGCCGATGATGTCGCCGACCGTCATCCGGGGGTTGAGGGAGGTGTACGGGTCCTGGAACACCATCTGGATGTTGCGGCGTACGGCTCTGAGGGCGCGGCCGGACAGGCGGGTGACGTCCTCGCCCCTGTACGTGATCGAGCCGGACGTCGGCCGCTCCAGGCCGACCAGCAGCCTCGCGACCGTGGACTTGCCGCAGCCCGACTCCCCGACGATGCCCAGGGTTTCGCCGCGGTGCAGGGCGAAGTCCACGCCGTCGACGGCCTTGACGGCACCGACCTGCTTCCTGAACAGGACGCCCTGCGTCAGCGGGTAGTGCTTGACCAGCCCGCGGACCTGGAGGATCGGCTCAGCCATGCAGGCACTCCCGCCAGAAGTGGCAGGCGCTGCCGCGGTCGTCGTCCACCTCGTACAGGGGCGGTACGCCGGTGCGGCAGACGTCCCGGGCCATCGGGCAGCGCGGGTGGAAGGGGCAGCCGGACGGGATGTCCAGCAGGCTGGGCGGCAGGCCCTTGATGGCGTACAGCTCCCGGCCCTTCCGGTCCAGGCGGGGGATGGAGTCGAGCAGGCCTCGGGTGTAGGGGTGCGCGGGGGCCTTGTAGAGGTCGTGGACCGGGGCGGACTCGACGATCCGGCCCGCGTACATGACGGCGATGCGGTCGGCCACGTCCGCGACGACGCCGAGGTCGTGGGTGATGAGGATCAGGCCCATGTCGTACTCGCGCCGCAGCTCCGCCAGCAGCTCCATGACCTGCGCCTGGACCGTCACGTCCAGCGCGGTCGTGGGCTCGTCGGCGATGATCAGCGCGGGCTCCAGGGCCATCGCCATGGCGATCATGATGCGCTGGCGCATCCCGCCGGAGAACTGGTGCGGGTACTGCTTGGCCCGTTCCCTCGCGGCCGGGATGCGCACCCGGTCCATCAGCTCCACGGCCTTCGCGCGGGCGTCCTTCCGCGACATCCCGCGGTGCACGACGAACATCTCGCCGAGCTGGTCGCCGACGGTCAGCACCGGGTTCAGCGCGGACAGCGCGTCCTGGAAGATCATCGCCATCCCGGCGCCGCGCACCCGGCGCCGCTCGTCCTCCTTCAGCTTCAGCAGGTCGCGGCCCTGGAAGAGGATCTCCCCCGCCGTGATGCGCCCCGGCGGCATGTCGAGGATGCCCATGACGGCCTGCGCGGTGACCGACTTCCCGGACCCGGACTCGCCGAGCACGGCCAGCGTCTCCCCCGCGTCGACGCCGTAGGTGACCCCGTTGACGGCCCGGGCGACCCCGTCCCGGGTGCGGAACTCCACCTGCAGATCACGCACTTCCAGCAGCACGTCTCACCTCAGTTTCGGATCGAGGGCGTCGCGGACGGCGTCGCCGAGCATGATGAAGGCCAGGACGGTGATCGCCAGGGCGCCGGAGGGCCACAGGAGGGCGTGCGGGGCGTTGCGGATGTAGGGGGAGGCCGCGGAGATGTCGATGCCCCAGGAGACGCTGGGGGGTTTGAGGCCGACGCCGAGGTAGGACAGGGTGGCCTCCAGGGCGATGTAGGTGCCGAGGGCGATGGTCGCGACGACGATGACGGGGGCCACCGCGTTGGGCGCGATGTGGCGCAGCAGCAGCCGGGAGTGGGAGGCGCCGAGGGCGCGGGCGGCCTGGACGTAGTCGTTCTGTTTGACGGTGATGACGGAGCCGCGGGCGATCCGGGAGATCTGCGGCCAGCCCAGCAGGACCATGAAGCCGATGACCGGCCAGACGGCGTTGGCGGTGACGACGGACAGCAGGACCAGGCCGCCGAGGACGACGGGGATGGCGAAGAAGATGTCGGTGAGGCGGGACAGGAGCGAGTCCCAGACCCCGCCGAAGAAGCCGGCGAGCCCGCCGAGCACGCTGCCGAGGACCGCGACGCCGAGGGTGGCGCAGACGCCGACCGCGACGGACGTCCGGGCGCCGTAGACCGTACGGGTGTAGACGTCGCAGCCCTGGCCGTTGAAGCCGAAGGGGTGGCCGGGCTGGGAGCCCTGCTGGGCCTTGGCGAGGTCGCAGTGCAGGGGGTTGCCGGAGGCGATCAGGGACGGCCACAGGGAGATGGCGACCAGGAAGCAGATCACCAGGCCGGAGACGAGGAAGACCGGGTTGCGGCGCAGGTCGTGCCAGGCGTCGGACCACAGGGAGCGGGGTCTGCCCGCGGGACCGCCGCTCGCGCCGCCGGGGCCCGTGGCGCCGTCGAGGGGCTTCTCCAGCGTCACCGCCTCGCTCGCCGCCAGGTCCATCTGGCCGCCCATGCCGGTGCCGGCGATGGTGCGCTCGGGCTCGAAGGGCTGCTGCTCAGGCATAGCGGATCCTCGGGTCGAGTACGGCGTACAGGAGGTCGACGAGGAGGTTGGCGAGCAGGAAGACCAGGACCAGGACGGTCACGAAGCCGACCACGGTCTGGGTGTTCTGGCGGAGGATGCCCTGGTAGAGCTGGTAGCCGACACCGTGGATGTTGAAGATCCGCTCGGTGACGATCGCGCCGCCCATCAGCGCGCCGACGTCGGTGCCGATGAAGGTGACGACCGGGATGAGGGAGTTGCGCAGCAGGTGCCGGGTGACGACCCGGTGGCGGGGCAGCCCCTTGGCGGTGGCCGTGCGGACGTAGTCGGAGCGCTTGTTCTCGGCGAGGGAGGTGCGGGTGAGCCGGGTGACGTAGGCGAGCGAGACGGAGGCGAGGACGAGGCCGGGGACGATCAGCTCGCCGAAGCGGGCCTCGGGTGACACCGAGGGTCTGATCCAGCCCCACTCCACACCGAGCAGCAGCTGGAGCAGCAGGCCGGTGACGAAGGTGGGGACGGAGATGACGACGAGGGTGACCAGGAGGACCGAGGTGTCGACCGGGCGGCCGCGGCGCAGCCCGGTGAGGACGCCGAGGGTGATGCCGATGACGATCTCGAAGAGGACCGCGACGATCGTCAGCCGGATGGTGACGGGGAAGGCGGAGCCCATCAGCTCGGTGACCGGCTGACCGTTGAAGGCGGTGCCGAAGTCGCCGGTGAAGACGTTGCCCATGTAGGTCAGGTATTGCTCCCACACCGGCTTGTCGAGGCCGAACTCCCGTCTGAGCTGGGCGGCGGTCGCCGGGTCGCACTGCCGGTCGCCGCACAGGCCCGCGACGGGGTCGCCCATCACGTTGACCATCAGGAAGATCAGCAGGGTGGCCCCGATGAAGACCGGGATCATCTGGAGCAGCCGCCGGGCGACGTACCGTCCCATGGCGCCGCCTCAGCCGACCGTGATCTGGTCGTAGACCGGGACGCTGAAGGGGTTGAGCTTCACGTTGGACAGCCGCTCGGAGTAGCCCGCGCTGCCGTTCTGGTACCAGAGCGGGATGGCGGCCATCTCGTCGCGGACGACCTCCTCGGCCCGCTGGAACTTCTCCACCGCCTTCGCGGTGTCGGTCTCGGCGTTGGCCTCGTCGACGCGCTCGTCGAACTGCGCGCTGGACCACTTGCCGTCGTTGGAGGAGGCGTTGGTGTAGTAGAGCGGCTGGAGGAAGTTCTGGATGAGCGGGTAGTCCATCTGCCAGCCGGCGCGGAACGGCCCGGACATCTTGCGGTCGGTGATCTGCTTGCGGAAGTCGGCGAAGGTGCCGACGGGGTTGCCGACGCAGGCGCGGTCGTTGCCGAGGGCGTTGTTGACGGAGTTGCAGACGGCGTCGACCCACTCCTTGTGGGAGCCGGTGTCCGCGTTGTACGTGATCTTGACCTGGCCGCCGGGGAGCCCGCCGCCCTCCCGGATGAGCCTCCTGGCCTCCTCCGGCTTGTACGCGCAGGCGTCCCCGCACAGCCCTGCCCGGTAGCCGCCGTCCTCGCCGAGCACGGGTGAGGTCCAGTCGGTGGCGGGGGTGCGGGTCTTGTGGAAGATCGTCTCGGTGATCTGCTCGCGGTCGATGGCCATGGACAGGCCGCGGCGGACCTTGTCCATGCCGTCCTTGCCCCAGGCTCGGTCGTAGTACGGGAAGGCGAGGGTCTGGAGGATGCCGGCGGGGGTGTTGAGGTAGCGGTCGCCGAGGTCGCCGCGCACATTGCGCAGCTGGGCGGCGGGGACGTCGTCGACCAGGTCGAGGTTGCCCGCCATGAGGTCGGTGTAGGCGGTGTTGTTGTCGGTGTAGACCTTGAGGTCGACGCCGCCGTTGCGTGCCTTGTCCGGGCCGGGGTAGTCCTCCCGGGCGCGCAGCGACATCTGGGAGCCCCGGGTGTACGACCGCACGGTGTACGGCCCGTTGCCGACCGGTTTGGCCAGCCAGGCGTCGTGGTCGTCGAAGAAGGCGCGGGGCAGCGGGACGTAGGCGTTGTAGCCGAGGGTGTCGGGGAAGGTCGAGAACTTCTGGGTGAGCCTGACGGTGAAGGTGCGCTCGCCGGTGACCTTCAGCCCGGAGAGGGTGTCGGCGCTCTGCCTGCCCTGTTCCGGGTGGACCTTGTCGTAGCCCTCGATATAGGCGAAGAAGTACGCGTTGCGCTGGTTGTTCTTCAGGCTCGCGCCGTAGTTCCAGGCGTCGACGAAGGACTGCGCCGTCACTTTCTCGCCATTGCTGAACGTCCAGCCGTCCTTGACGGTGATGGTGAAGGTCCGCGAGTCCGTGGTCTCGATCTTCTCGGCGAGCATGTCGCGGGCCTCGCCGGTCTCCGGGTCGTACCGCTTGAGGCCGCGGAAGATCATGTCGAGGACCTTGCCGCCCTGCACCTCGTTGGTGTTGGCCGGCTCCAGCGGGTTCTGCGGGTCTCCCCAGGACGAGCTGAGCACCGCGCCGCCGTCCGTGCCGCCGCCGTCACCGCCGCCTCCGCAGGCGGTGGCCGCGAGGGCTGCCGCCGCCGCGCATGCGACCCACTTGGCGTGCGTGGCTGTGCGCATGGTGTGCCTCCTCAGACCCGGCCGAATCCGGCACCGGCGACCGCCGATGCGTTACCGGCAAATATCGGCCCACACAGTGCACACCGCACACGCTCCCGTCCTTTGGGGTGATCTTGACCCCGGCCGTCCGCGGCCAGGAAGTGGATCTTTTAATTCCGTGCAACAGATCGACACGATCCGATGCCGAACCGTTGAAAAACGAACCCGGCATGTACGCATTTCGACACCCCGGCATCCGTATATCGAACACATCGCCCGATAGGCACGGTTGGCCCGATGTAAGACACGACTTGATCACGGTAGCGCTACCCGCGTAGCTACGGAATGGTCAAGCGGAGGCAAAGAAAGTAAAGAGAAACCCAACTCGGACCAGAATTTGTTGACCTTGAATGAATTGCGTTGAAAAAGTCCCGCGTAGCCCGTAGGGGAGCGCCCTGCGGAGTCACTCAGACCCTCCCTTGGGCCAGGAGCACCATGACCCCCCCAACTCCATCCGCGGCTGCCCCGCTTGAGGTGACCGACGAGAGCGCCGAGAAGCCGAGCACTTCTCCCGCCCCGAAACCCAGCGAGAGCCGCTCTCCCGGCCAGCTGGCGTGGCGCCGCTTCAAGCGGGACCGTACGGGCGTCATATCCGCCTGCATCGTGATCTTCTTCTTCGTGATCGCGCTGTGCGCGCCGCTGATCTCGGCCCTCTACGGCAAGGACCCGTACACCCAGTACGGCCAGGAGATTCCCGGGCTGCTCAACGACGCGGGCTTCCCCGTCAAGGCCAACGGCGGCATCGACGGCGAGTTCTGGTTCGGCATCGAGCCCGCCATGGGCCGCGACGTCTTCACCTTCCTGATCTACGGCATCCGCACCTCACTGCTGATCGCGACCGCCACCACGGTGCTGGTCACGCTCATCGGCGTGATCGTCGGCATCACCGCCGGCTACCTCGGCGGCCGCACCGACTTCCTGATCGGCCGGGTCATCGACGTCCTGCTGTCGTTCCCGTCCACCCTGTTCTTCATCGCCTTCATGCCGGTCGTCTACGGCCTCTTCGTGGCACCGGACGAGGAGATCCCGACCTCGCTGCGGGCGACCTCCCTCATCCTGGTTCTCACGGCCTTCGGCTGGGCCTCGATCGCCCGGCTGCTGCGCGGCCAGGTGCTGGCCCTGCGCGAGCGGGAGTTCGTGGAGGCCGCGAAGGTGACCGGCGCCTCCCCGGCCCGGATCATCTTCAAGGAGCTGCTGCCCAACCTGTGGACGCCGATCCTGATCCAGTCCACGTTGATGCTCCCCGCGTTCGTCACCGCCGAGGCGGGTCTGGCCTTCCTCGGTGTCGGCATCATCGACCCGACCCCCGACTGGGGCGTGATGATCCAGCGCGGCGCCACGTTCTACACGGACAACATCACCTTCATGATCTTCCCGGGCGTGTCGATGATCATCTTCGTCCTCGCGTTCAACCTGCTCGGCGACTCCGTCCGCGACGCCCTGGACCCCAAGTCGAAGCGCTGATCCAGGGCCCCGAGCACCCGCACCACCCCCACGCCCGGTCACCGCTGCCCGGCGAGCTGCACCTTCGACCCACCCTTCATCCCTAGGCAGGTAAGCCATGTCCTTCTCCCGCAGAAACTTCCTCATAGCCACGGGTGTGGCGGCCGGCTCCACCATGGCGCTGAGCGCCTGCTCCAGCGGCAACGCGGGCGGCAACAGCGCGAGCAAGGCCCCCTCGATGGACAAGGCCAAGGCCGCCACCATCAGCGTGGGCACCAAGGCCGACTCCCAGGGCCCGGCCCCGGAGATGCCCGGCGCGAAGAAGGGCGGCACGCTCTACACGCTGGACCAGATCGACTTCGACCACCTGGACCCGGCGCAGATCTACTCGTCGTACACCGGCGCCGGCTCGGTGCTGTTCCTGCGCGGCCTGACCGGCTACCGCGTCGACTCCAAGGGCACCACCACCCTGGTCGGCGACCTGGCCACCGACCCGGGCACCATGAAGGACGGCGGCAAGACCTGGTCCTTCACGCTGAAGGACGGCGTCAAGTGGGAGGACGGCGAGGTCGTCACCATCGAGGACGTCCGCCACACCTTCGAGCGCCTGTTCGCCGACTTCGTCACCGAGGGCCCCCGCTACCCGCAGAACTGGCTCGAGGGCGGCGACAAGTACAAGGGCCCGTACGAGGGCAAGCACCTGAAGTCGATCGAGGTCGACGGCAACACCATCACCTTCCGCCTCAAGGAGGCGCACGGTGACTTCAACTACATGCTGGCCATGCGCGGCTTCTCGATCGTGCCGAAGAAGCACGACACCAAGAAGAAGTACGACAAGCGCCCGTTCTCCTGCGGCCCGTACAAGATCGAGAGCCGCGACATCGACAAGTCCCTGGTCCTGGTGCGCAACGAGCACTGGGACGCCGACAAGGACCCGGTCCGCAACGGCTACCCGGACAAGGTCGTCATGCAGTTCGGCTTCCAGTCGCTGGCCTCCACCGACCGGTACATCGCCGACCGGGGCAACGACCAGTTCGCCGTGTCCCTGCTGAACGAGGTCGCCTCCGAGCGCATCCAGAAGGTCATGGGCGACGCCACGCTGAAGAAGCGCGTGCTGACCCAGGTCGACACGACCTGCTACTACTTCCCGATCAACATGACCCGGGTCAAGGACCAGAAGGTCCGCCAGGCCATCAACTGGGCCTGGCCTGCCCAGCAGCTGAAGCAGCAGCGCGGTGGCTCCCTCGTCACGGAGACCGCGACCACGATCATCTCCCCGCTCACCCCGGGTCACGCCGACTTCGACCTGTACGGCAAGAAGACCAAGCCGATGGGCGACCCGGAGAAGGCCAAGGCGCTGCTGAAGGAGGCCGGCAAGGAGGGCCAGAAGCTGGTCATCGCCTTCCAGCAGTCCGACAAGGCCGTGAAGGAAGCCGTCACCATCAAGAACGCCCTGGAGAAGGCGGGCTTCAGCGTGGTGACCAAGCAGGTCGACAAGACCTCCTTCTACAGCGAGATCAGCCAGCTCGACAACGGCTTCGACCTCTTCGCGGCGGGCTGGGGCCCGGACTGGCCGGCCGGTTACACGGTCATCCAGCCCTGCTGGGACGGCAGCCAGATCGCCGACGGCGGTGTGAACTGGGCACAGCTCGACAACACCAGCGTCAACAAGGCGATCGCCGCGGCCACCGCCGAGACGGACCCGGAGAAGGCCAACAAGGCCTGGGGCGAGATCGACCGCCAGATCATGGAGCTCGCGGCCTGCGTCCCGGACTACCACCCGATCCGGAACTACTTCCACGGTTCCAAGGTCGGCGGCGTGGTCTACAACGCCGGTGACACCTGCGTCGCCATCAGCAAGGTCTACGTCAAGGCCTGACGCACTCACGGGGCGGCGGACCGCACACCGGCCCGCCGCCCCGGCCCCGTCCACGCTCCCCACACCCCGGCGACGGCGCCCCGTCCGGAAAGTCCGCACCCATGTTCCGTTTTCTGATCCGCCGAGTGATCGGCGCACTCGTCATTCTGCTGATCATCAGCGCCGTCACCTTCTTCCTCTTCTACGCCATCCCGCGTGACCCCGCCCGGATGGCGTGCGGCAAGGTCTGCGACAAGGAACTGCTGGAGCAGGTACGGGTCAACCTGGGCATCGCCGACCCCATGCCGGTGCAGTACCTGCACTGGCTCCAGGGCATCTTCGTGGGCCGTGACTACGCCGGTTACGGGCACTGCGACGCGCCCTGCCTCGGCTACTCCTTCACGAACACCGAGCCGGTCTTCGAGTCGATCATGAAGGACCTCCCGACGACCATCTCGCTCGCCCTCGGCGCGGCCTTCTTCTTCCTGATCATCGGCGTCGGCGCGGGCATGATCGCCGCGGTCAAGCAGGGCACCTGGATGGACAAGACCGCCAGCTCCCTGTCGCTGCTCGGCTCCTCGCTGCAGATCTACTTCGTCGGCTACATCGCCATGTTCTTCCTGGTGCAGCAGCTCGGCGTGCTGGACCCGCCGTCGTACACGCCGTTCACCGAGGACCCCGGCGCCTGGGTCTCGGGACTGCTCCTGCCGTGGCTCGTGCTGTCCATCATCTTCACCGCCAACTACACGCGCATGACGCGCTCCCAGCTGGTCGAGCAGTTGAGCGAGGACTACGTGCGCACGGCGCGCGCCAAGGGCATGTCCGGCCGCAACGTCTTCTTCCGCTTCGCCTGGCGCGGGGCGATGGGCCCGATCGTGACGATCTTCGGTATCGACATGGGCACGCTGATCGGCGGCGCGATCATCACCGAGTCCACGTTCAGCCTCCAGGGGCTCGGCACCCGGGCCGTGCGCGCGGTCACCGACAGCGACCTGCCCATGCTCCTCGGCGTGACCGTCGTCGCCGCGACGGCGATCGTCTTCGCCAACATCCTCGTGGACCTCGTCTACGCCCTCATCGACCCGCGCATCAGGCTCGCCTGACCCGGCCCCACCAGCTAGCCCCGGCATCACCCCCCTCAGGAGCGTCCCCGTGACGAGCACCGACCAGCAGCCCTTCCTGTCCGTCAGGGACCTGAAGGTCCACTTCTCCACCGAAGACGGCATCGTCAAGGCCGTCGACGGTCTCTCCTTCGACCTGGCGAAGGGACAGACGCTCGGCATCGTGGGCGAGTCGGGCTCCGGCAAGTCCGTCACCAACCTGGCGATCCTCGGCCTGCACGACCGCAAGCGCACCAGCATCGACGGGGAGATCCTGCTCGACGGCAAGGAGCTGCTGACCGCGACCGAGCGGGAGCTGGAGCAACTGCGCGGCAACAAGATGGCGATGATCTTCCAGGACGCGCTGGCCTCCCTGTCGCCGTACCACACCGTCGGCCGGCAGATCGCCGAGACGTACCGCAAGCACACCGGTGCCTCCAAGAAGGAGGCCCGGGCACGGGCGGTCGAGATGCTGCGCCGGGTGGGCATCCCGCAGCCGGACATGCGGGTGGACGACTACCCGCACCAGTTCTCCGGCGGTATGCGCCAGCGCGCGATGATCGCCATGGCCCTGGTCTGCGACCCGGAGCTGCTCATCGCCGACGAGCCGACCACCGCGCTGGACGTGACGGTGCAGGCGCAGATCATGGACCTGCTCAAGGACCTCCAGCAGGAGTTCGGCACCTCGATCATCTTCATCACCCACGACCTGGGCGTGATCGCGGACATCGCCGACGAGGTGCTGGTGATGTACGGCGGCCGGTGTGTGGAGCGCGGTACGAAGAAGGAGGTGCTGCGCGGCCCGCAGCACCCCTACACCTGGGGTCTGCTCGGCTCCATGCCGAGCCTGGACGGTCCGGTCGATGTGCCGCTGAACCCGATCCCGGGCTCGCCGCCCTCGCTGCTCAACCCGCCGTCGGGGTGCCGCTTCCACCCGCGGTGCGCGTTCACCGAAAAGGTCGCGGGCGGCCTGTGCGCCACCGAGCGGCCGGTCCTGGACGTGGTGGACGGCCGCGGTTCGGCCTGCCACCTCACCAGCGGGCAGCGCGCCGACCTCCTCGCCGGCTCCCGGCAGAACTGACGTACAAGAGACGGATTTCACGATCATGAGCAACACGAACCCCCTCCTGGACGTCAAGGGCCTCACCAAGCACTTCCCGGTGATGGGCGGCTTCCCGGTCAAGCGCAAGATCGGCGCCGTCCAGGCCGTCGACGGTCTCGACTTCCAGGTCCACGAGGGTGAGAGCCTGGGGCTGGTGGGCGAGTCGGGCTGCGGCAAGTCGACGACGGGCCGGCTGATCACCCGGCTGCTGGAGCCGACCGCGGGCACGATCTCCTACCAGGGCACCGACATCACCCACGCCAACCGCAAGCAGCTGGCGCCGGTCCGGTCCGAGATCCAGATGATCTTCCAGGACCCCTATGCCTCGCTGAACCCGCGGCACACCGTCGGCAAGATCATCTCGGGTCCGATGGAGATCAACGGGATCAACCCGCCCGGCGGCCGCGAGAAGCGCGTCCGGGAGCTGTTGGAGATCGTCGGCCTCAACCCCGAGCACTACAACCGCTTCCCGCACGAGTTCTCCGGCGGCCAGCGCCAGCGCATCGGCGTGGCCCGCGCGCTCGCCCTGGAACCGAAGCTGATCGTGGCGGACGAGCCGGTCTCCGCGCTGGACGTCTCCATCCAGGCCCAGGTGGTCAACCTGCTCCAGCAGGTCCAGCGCGACCTCGGCATCGCGTTCGTCTTCATCGCCCACGACCTCGCCGTCGTCCGGCACTTCTCGCAGCGCGTGGCCGTCATGTACCTCGGTAAGATCGTGGAGATCGCCGACCGCGACGATCTGTACGGCAACCCGCACCACCCGTACACCCGGG
Source organism: Streptomyces sp. JB150 (assembly GCF_011193355.1). GTDB lineage: Bacteria > Actinomycetota > Actinomycetes > Streptomycetales > Streptomycetaceae > Streptomyces. Next base: position 4,952,737 of record NZ_CP049780.1, on the reverse strand, counting down.
CGCTGCTGTCCGCCGTGCCGGAGGCCACGGTCGCCGACGACGGCCAGGCTCGTGAGCGCATCCGGCTCACCGGTGACGTGCCGTCTCCGATCAACCCGCCCTCGGGCTGCCGCTTCCGCACGCGCTGCTGGAAGGCGACCGACAAGTGCGCGACGGAGGCGCCGCCGCTGGTGCAGGTGGAGGGCAACAAGCCCGGCCACCTGACCGCCTGCCACTACCCCGAGACGGAGGGAACCGTTCCGGCACCCCGTCTCGCCAAGGACCCCCAGGCGACGGTCTGACAACACCCCTTTTCCGTCAGCCGCCGCCACGGATCGGACTTTCACCGGCCCATTGACCCGAGCCCGCGAACGTCCGCTCCCAGGGGCAGAAGGCCCGCGCCTCCCCAGGCGCGGGCCTTCGCTGTACGGCGCTGTCTCAGGGGGTGCCCTGGTAGTGCTTCGTTGAGTTCTGGTTCTGGTTCTGCGTGTGGTGAGGGGGCGCCCGCACGTGGTGCAGGTGCCGGTCCAGCACCTCAGCAGGTCCTGGAGTGCGTTCAGGACCTGGTGGAGGGTCAGGCCGGCGTGTGTGCTCTTGGGTCGTGCCGCCGCAGGGTGAGGAAGGCCTGGGCGGCGGTGCCGAGGGTGACGTGGTGGTGCCAGTCGCGCCAGGTGCGGCCCTCGAAGTGGTCAGGGCCCAGGCCGTGCTTGAGCTCGCGGTAGTCGTGCTCGATCCGCCAGCGCATCTTCGCCCACCGCACCAGGTCGGCGACCGGGGTGGTGGCGGGCAGGTTGGTCATCCAGTAGGCGGTCGGCCCGGCCGCGTCTTCGGGCTGCTCGACCAGCAGGGTCCGCAGAGGCAGCACACCGTCCCGCCGGCTGCGTCCGCCGGCCAGTTCCTGAGCCGCGCGGCAGGCTTCCCTGCCCGACGGCCTCACCCATCGGCTGGATCGACTTCCGACGCCCGTCCAGCATCAGACCCCTCAGACAACACTCACCCCACCGCCGCTGATTCCGCCACCGGCAACGCGGCGAACACATCGGCAACGAACTCCGCAGCCCGGGTTTCTGCAGGAGCGTCAGCATGGCCCGGTAGTCAGTGCCGAGGTCATGAAGGTTGTCGTCGCTGCTTTGCAGTTTTTGAGTTGTGGCGGTGATGACGCGCGGGGCGATGCGCCGTTCCGCGCCCTGCATGTGGGGCAGGAGCGCGGCAAGCCCGGGCAGGAGTTGTCGCATGTGGTCGCGGATGGGGCAGGCGGGGAAGCGGACCGCCTCTGGGCATTGACCCGCGCCGGTGCAGTCCAGCAGCGGGTGCGGTGTGCTGGTCGGTTCGCTCGAATGTTGGCGGTCGCGGCGGTGCCTATGCGATTGCAGGCGAGCCCCGCCGCATTGCGGCGGGGCTCGCCTGCTTTCACATGCCGGTGGAGCGGGTGGTGGAGTCCCTGTAACCCTGGTGGTCGCGGTCGCGCTTCTTGCGCCACGGAATCAGACCGGCCAGACCGAGGAGGCCGAAGAGGCCCCACAGGCCAGTGTCATCGTCATCCTCGTTGCGGTCCTCTTGGGCCTGAACCGCCGCGATGGCCGCTGCCGGGCCCGCCTGCTCGGCAGCACTCTGGCTGAACGCCGTGCCTGCCGGCGCGAGAGCGAGCAGAAGGGCGATGAGTGCCGTGCTGGCGCTTCTGCGCATGGCGTCTTTCCTTTCGGCTGCTGTCCCCTGGCTCTTCGGCCGCTGGGGGGTCTCCCGTATGTCCGGTATCTCCAGTAACACACATGTGGCAAAGATGTGCGCGTTCAATTAGGTTTCCTGTTCAATCACCGGTCCGTCCTAGTTCGCGTCGCCTGCGCCGTGCCTGCTGGCCGCTGGCCTGCCTCGCTGACGCCCGTCGAGCTGGCCTTATCCGCGCACGCATGGCGGATATTGAGCACAGCCTTGGCGCCGAGGGCGCAGTTGGTTGTCGGCTTTCCCTGGCAGGCGATGGACAGGCAGTAGATAAGCCGCATCGTGGCATGAATCATTACGAAAGGGGCGGGTACGCGGCCGTTGAAATGCCCGTGCGAAAGGGGGACGGCGATGGGGCGACCGGAGCGGAATCAGGGGCCGAAGGGCGGCGTGGACGCGGGCTGGTTGCTGCCACCCACCGCCTCCGGCTTCCGGACGGCCCGGACCATGCCTTCACCGGCAGGACCGTCCGGTCGCCGAAAGGCACGCGGGCTCATGCACACGAATACCGGGCTACATACCTTCGTGCGCATCCTCGTGGCCGTGCTGCTGACGGCGGGCGGCCTCACCCTGGCTACGGCGAACGGCGCTGTGGCCGACGCACCGGTCGATCTGTCGCGGCAGGGGCAGATCACGGACCGGGTCGGGGCCCTCGCCGACCGGGAACCCGAGGTCGCCCAGGCGCTGACCCGGCTGGCCGACGAACACGGACTGCAGCTGTTCGTGGTGTACGTGGACGATTTCTCCGGCCGCTCCCCACAGCAGTGGGCGAACGCGACAGCCGTAAGGAACGGGCTCGGCGCCGACGACGCACTGCTCGCCGTCGCCACCAGCGACCGGCAGTACTCCTATTACGTGGAGGCCGGCTCGCCGCTGACACGGCGGGACCTGGTTGAGGTCGACGCAACAGCCGTCGCGCCGGCGCTGCGGCAGAACGACTGGGCGGGGGCGGCGATCGGCGCAGCCCGCGGGTACGACGCGGTGCTCTCAGGCCAGCCCGTGCCCGCCGTGGACGTGACGCCCTCAGAGGCCGAGCCGGGTCCGGGCGAGCAGGTAGGTGTCGGCACAGGCAGCTGGCTCTTCCTTCTCCTGGTGCTCCTGCCAGTGGTTCTGGTCGCGTCCGCCCTGATCAGACGCAGGTCGCGCCGGGCCGCCGGGTCGCGTGGCGGCGAAAAGACATGGGGCGGGCCGTCTCCGGACTCGCTGGCGGACCTCGACGCGCAGGCGCGCCAGGCCCTGGTGCGCACCGACGACGCGGTGCGCACCAGCCAGGAGGAACTGGGCTTCGCCGCGGCGCAGTTCGGCGGCGAGGCGACCCAGCCGTTCACCGAAGCGGTGGAGGCAGCGAAACGGGAGTTGACCGCGGCGTTCCGGCTGCGGCAGCAACTCGACGACGCCTATCCCGAGGACGAATCGACCCACCTGCAGATGGTCCAGGAGATTCTCACTCGGTGCGCGGAGGCCAATCGCCTGCTGGACGAGAAGGCCGAGGACTTCGACCAGTTGCGTGGCTTCGAACGCAACGCACCTCGAGCCCTGGCTGCGGCGCAGGCCGCTTTCGACACCGCGAGCGGCCGACTGGTCAGCGCGAAGGCCACCCTGGCTGCCATGCGCGAGCGGTACGCCTCGTCGGCCACCGAACCGGTGGTCACTGACGTGGAGCAGGCCGACAGCCGGCTGCAGTTCGCGCAAAGCAGCCTGCGACAGGCCCGGCAAGCCGTGGAAGGCAACGACAACGGCGCGGCCGCGATCCAGGTCCGGGCCGCGGAGGCCGCCGTCGCACAGGCCAACCGGCTCACCGACGCTGTCGACCGGCGGGCACGGGAACTCGCGGACGCGGCCGGCGCGCTGCCGGGCGCACTGACCGAGACGAACGCGGATCTGGCAGAGGCGCGTGGTCTGCTGCAGGGTGCCAAGGAGCTGCCGACCGCCGCCCTGCAGGGGCGCATCGCTCGTGCCGAGACCGTGGCGGCCGAGGTACGCAGGGCCATGGAGAGGGGCCAGTACGACCCCATCGACGCGCTGCGCCGGGTCGAGGAGGCCGATGCCGGGCTCGACGAGGCCCTCATGGGGGCGCAGGAGAGCGAGCAGGGCACACGGCGCGCACGGGCGCTGTTGGAGCGGACGTTGCTCAGTGCGCAGTCCAGCGTCGGCGAGGCCCTCGACTACATCATCACCCACAGGGGAGCCGTCGGCAGCGAGGCCCGCACGCGGCTCGCGGAGGCGCAGCGCAGGCTGGAGCGGGCCGAAGCATTCTCCGGCCGGGGTGCCGGGGCGGATGCGCACAGTGCCCTGGCAGAGGCGCAGCAGGCCGACGCGCTGGCGCAGGATGCCCTGCTGCTCGCCCAAGAGGACGTAGAGGGTTTCGGCGTCGCCGTCGAGCCCGGTGTGTACGCGGTCGGAAGCGCTGGCAGCGGACTGGCCGGCGCCATGCTCGGCGGGATCCTGCTCGGCGGCTTCGGCGGTGGCTACAGCGCCGGGCCAGTCGTCAGTTTCGGAGGCGGCGGAACGCGCGCCCGGATGGGCGGCGGCCGCTTCTGACACCACCCGATCTTCTTCCATCACCTGTTCAAAGGAGAGGTGCCATGACCAAGCAAACCATCTTGGGACGGGTCGCTCAGCTCGCCCGCGCCAACATCAACGCCCTGCTCGACCAAGCGGAAGATCCTCAGCTGATGCTGGACCAGCTGATCCGCGACTACACCAACAACATCAACGAGGCGGAGCAGGCGGTGGCCACCACCATCGGCAACCTGCGCCTGATGGAACAGGACTACAGGGAGGACAAGGAGGCCGCCGCCGAATGGGGCCGCAAGGCACTCGCGGCCAGCAAGAAGGCAGACGAACTGCGCGCTGCGGGAGACCCCGCGGACGCGGACAGGTTCGACACCTTGGCCAAGGTCGCCCTGAGCAGGCAGCTGCAGTCCGAAAGGGAGGCCACGGCAGCCGAGCCGACCATCGCTTCCAACACGGCCATCGTGGACAAACTCAAGACCGGCCTGGACCAGATGCAGCTCAAACTCAGTGAACTGCACGGCAAGCGCGACCAGCTTGTGGCACGGTCGAAGTCCGCCGAGGCACAGAACCGCATGCTGGACGCAGTCAAAAGCATCGACGTACTCGATCCGACGAGCGAACTCAGCCGGTTCGAGGAGAAGGTGCGCCGCGAGGAGGCCCGGGCCATGGGCAAGGAGGAACTCGCCGCCTCCTCCGTGGACGCGCAGTTCGAGCAGCTCGAAGGACTCGGCGACGCAACCGAGATCGAGGCGCGTCTGGCGGCCCTGAAAGCCGCATAGCCATCCCCCCTCCGCCCAGGTTGTCGGCCAGCTTCACGACCTGGCCGCTGCCACTGTCACCGACGCGCACGACGCTTCCGGCGCACGTCTCCAGCAGCGGGCGCACCTTCTCCAGCGCGGCTTCGTCACCGCCCACCGTGATCGCGAGGGTAGTGGCCTCCGCGCCCTGCACGCCTTCGCTGACCGGCGCGTCCAGGAAGGTGACGCCTTCCACGGCGGCTGTCGCGGCTCGGCGGTTTCGTTTGGATCAGTCGGTCGTTGGGTGTGCCGTTGACTGATGCGCAGTGGGCGCGGATCGAGCCGTTGCTCCCGGACCGGGCGCCGAAGCGGGGTGGTCGGTGGCGGGACCATCGTGAGGTGATCGACGCGATCGCCTACAAGTTCCGGACCTGTACGCAGTGGGTGCATCTGCCGGAGAGATACGGCAACTGGCGGGGCGTCTACAACCGGCCGCGGATGTGGGCCGTCGACGGCACCTGGGAGCGGGTGTTCACCGCCCTGGTGGCCCAGGCCGACGCGGACGAGGACCTCGCCTGGGCCGTGTCGGTGGACTCCACCATTGTGCGAGCTCACCAGCACGCGGCCGGAGCCCGCAAAAAGGGGCCCCGGCCGGCGAGCCGGGCGATCACGCCATCGGACGGTCCCGCGGCGGACTGACCACGAAGATCCACCTGGTTGCCGATGGCCGCTGCCGGCCCCTCGCGTTCCATCTCACGGCCGGACAGGCCGGTGATGCACCGGCCTTCACCGACGTCATGGCCCGCCTGCGCGTTCCCCGTCGGCGGGGACGGCCTCGCACCAGGCCGGACCTGGTCCTGGCCGACAAGGCGTACTCCTCCCGCGCGATCCGCGAGCACCTGCCCAGGCGCGGCATCCGGGCAGTGATCCCCGTCCCCGACGACCAGCGCGCACACCGGCTCCGCCGGGGCAGCCGCGGCGGCAGGCCAGCGGCCTTCGACCGCGAGACTCACAAGCAGCGCAACACCGCCGAGCGGTGCATCAACCGCCTGAAGCAGTGGCGCGGCATCGCCACCCGCTACGAGAAGACCGCCACCATCTACCTGGCCGGAGTCCACATCGCAGGCATCTTCCTCCGGCCGCCCGGTGATCCGAACGAAACTGCCTAGACCCCGGTCGTCCCGTCGACCAGTTCCCGCACGATGTCCAGGTGGCCGTTGTGCCGTGCCGTTTCCTCGATGAGGTGGTGCAGGATCCAGCGCAGGTCGACCGTGAGGCCGCTGCGGACGGTGCCCTGGGACCGGGCGTCCAGGTCGTGGGCGGCGACCAGCTCCCGGTAGCGGGCGGACTGGTCGGCGTACGCGCGCAGCAGCTCCGGGAGCGGGATGTCCACCGCGATGCGCATCTCGCGGTCCGGGTCCTCCTCGGTCCACGGACCTTCGTCCTCCTCGCCGAGGAAGACCACCTGGAACCAGTAGTACTCGACCCACCGCAGGTGGTTGATCAGCCCCGAGACGGTCATCAGCGGCGAGCCCGGCAGGGGCGCCGTGCGGGCCCCCTCCGCGGACAGGCCCTCGCACTTGGCGCGGGCCGTGTCACGGGTGTAGTCGAGAAAGGTGGTCAGCTGAGTGCGCTCGTCCCAGGCGGGAGGCGTGTCGGTGCGTGTCATCGGAGGGAGCATGACGGTTCGCGCGTTCGCCTGTCGAGTCAATTGACGAACGCGGAGTCAGGGCGGCGACACGGCGCGTGCCACCAGTTCGACCTCGAAGCCGTCGGCGTTCTCCAGGTAGGCGGCACAGTGCCGCCTACCGCCCGCGTACGGATGGCGCTCCGGGAACAGCAGCGTCCACCCGTGGTCCATGGCCTGCGCGACCAGCGCGTCGAGACCCGTCCGGTCGCCGGGGACGTGGAAGGCGAGGTGGTTCAGGCCCGGCCGCATGCGGTCGTGGTGGTCTCCGCGCAGGTCCGGTGACCGCTCGACGACGACGTACGTCTCCCCCAGCCGCCAGCTCCGGCCCGCGGGCCAGTGCTGGTACGGCGCCCAGCCGAGCCGTTCCAGCAGCCAGCCCAGTGAGCGGGCCGCCCGGTCCAGGTCGGGCACCCACAGCTCCACGTGATGCAGCACGGACCGATCCTCTCAGTCCTCCTGGTGCTCCTCCAGTGCCGCCAGCGCCGGGTCCAGGACGATGTCCTCGGTGCGGGCCTCGGTCGTCGGGTCCTCCGGGTAGTGGCAGGCCGTCAGGTGGCCCTCGCGGTTGCCGGCGGCGCGGGTCAGGGGCGGTTCCTCGGTCGCGCACTTGTCCTGCGCCTTCCAGCAGCGGGTACGGAAGCGGCAGCCGGAGGGCGGGCTGATCGGGGAGGGCACGTCGCCGGCGAGGCGGATGCGTTCGCGGCGACCCGTGGGCTCGCCGGCCACGGACACCTCGGGCACGGCGGAGAGCAGGGCGTGGGTGTAGGGGTGCCGGGGCCGGGTGTAGATGGACGCGCGGTCGCCGACCTCGATGACCTTGCCGAGGTACATGACGGCCACGCGCTGCGAGAAGTGCCGGACGACGGCGAGGTCGTGGGCGATGAAGACGAAGGCGATGCCGAGGTCGCGCTGGACCTGCTGGAGCAGGTTGACCACCTGGGCCTGGATGGAGACGTCCAGCGCGGAGACCGGCTCGTCCGCCACGATCAGCTTCGGTTCCAGGGCGAGCGCGCGGGCCACGCCGATGCGCTGGCGCTGGCCGCCGGAGAACTCGTGCGGGAAGCGGTTGTAGTGCTCGGGGTTGAGGCCGACGATCTCCAACAGCTCCCGGACGCGCTTCTCGCGACCGCCGGGCGGGTTGATCCCGTTGATCTCCATCGGACCCGAGATGATCTTGCCGACGGTCTGGCGCGGGTTCAGCGAGGAGTACGGGTCCTGGAAGATCATCTGGATCTCGGAGCGGATCGGGGCGAGCTGCTTGCGCGTGGCATGGGTGATGTCCCGGCCGCGGTACGCGATCCGGCCCGCGGTCGGCTCCATCAGCCGGGTGATCAGCCGGCCCGTCGTCGACTTGCCGCAGCCCGACTCCCCGACCAGGCCGAAACTCTCCCCCTCGTGCACGGTCAGGTCGATGCCGTCCACCGCCTGGACCTGGCCGACCGTGCGCCGGACCGGGAAGCCGCCCTTGACCGGGAAGTGCTTGGTCAGCCCTTCCACCACGAGCAGCGGTTCCCCTGCCGGACCGGCGGCCGCCTCGCGCGGGGCGGGGAGGACGAGGTCTTCCTTCATGACTCCTCTTTCTCCTGCGTCAGCCCAGCCGGGGCTTGATCTCTTCGATGAAGACGGTCCGCTTCTGCTCCGCCGTCAGATGGCAGGCGGAGGCCCGGCCCGGCGCCAGCGGCGGGCGCTCGGTGACACAGCGGTCGCCGCCGACCCGGTCCCGGAAGGTACAGCGCGGGTGGAAGCGGCAGCCGGACGGCGGGGTGAGCAGCGAGGGCGGCGTGCCGGGGATGGGCGCGAGCGGTGTGGCGACGTCCGAGTCCAGGCGGGGCATGGAGTTCAGCAGGCCCCAGGTGTACGGGTGCTGGGGTGCCCGCAGCACCTCGTCGACCGTGCCGCGCTCCACCGCGTTGCCCGCGTACATCACCATGATGTCGTCGGCCATGTCGGCGATGACGCCGAGGTCGTGGGTGATGAAGATGATCGCCGAGCCGAACTCCCGCTGGAGGTCCTTCAGCAGGTCCAGGATCTGGGCCTGGACCGTGACGTCGAGGGCCGTGGTCGGCTCGTCGGCGATCAGCAGGTCGGGGTCGCACACCAGGGCCATGGCGATCATCGCGCGCTGGCGCATGCCGCCGGAGAACTGGTGCGGGTAGTCCTTGGCCCGCTGCCCCGGGTTGGGTATGCCGACCTTGCCGAGCATCTCCACCGCCCGCTCCCAGGCCTCCTTCTTGGAGGCTCCGGTGTGCTTGCGGAACGGCTCGGCGATCTGCCGGCCGACCGTGTAGTAGGGGGAGAGCGCGGTGAGCGGGTCCTGGAAGATCATGGCGACCTTGTTGCCGCGCAGCCTCTCCAGCTCGGACTCGCGGGCCGTGGTCAGCTCCTTGCCGTCGAGCAGGATCTCACCCTCGACGGTGGTGAACATCGGGTTGTGCAGGCCGAGGATGGTCAGGTTGGTGACGGACTTGCCGGAGCCGGACTCGCCGACGATGCCGAGCGTGCGGCCGCGCTCCAGGTCGAAGGAGAGCCCGTCGACGGCCCGGACGGTCCCGTCCTCGGTGCGGAAGCTGACGTGCAGGTCCCGCACCGAGAGGAAGGCGTCCCCGGCGGCCGGGCGCGGCGCGCCGGCTTCCTTGGTCACAGTGGTCACGACAGGGCTCCTAGGACAGCCGCACGCGCGGGTCGATGAAGGCGTAGGCGGCGTCGACGACGATGTTGAACAGCAGGATCATCGAGGCCGCGAAGAGCATCACGCCGAGCAGCAGCGGCAGGTCGCTGAAGGCCACCGCGTCCACCGCGAGCCGCCCGAGCCCCGGCAGGCCGAAGGTGTACTCGGTGATGATGGCGCCGCCGAACAGGGACCCCATGTCGATGCCGAAGATGGTGACGATCGGGATCAGCGAGCCGCGCCAGGCGTAGCGGAAGAAGACGTACCGCCGGGACATGCCCTTGGCGCGGGCGGTGCGCACATGGTCCTCCTGGAGCTGTTCGATCATCGCCGAGCGGGCCATACGCGTGTACTGGGCGGCGAAGATGGTCGACAGGATCACCCAGGGGATGATCAGCCCGGTGAACCAGGCGACGGGGTCCTCGGTGAACTCGTTGTACGCCGGCTTCTCGAACAGCTGGGTCTGGTAGACGAGGATCGCCAGCGCCAGCGGGCCGAGGAAGTAGATCTGCATCGAGCTGACGACCATGGCGGTGGCGGTGGCCGTCTTGTCGATGAGGGTGCCGCGCCGCCAGGCGGCGAGCAGTCCGGCGCCCAGGCCGAAGGCGAGGAAGCAGACGGCCGCGCCGAGGGTGAGCGAGATGGTGGTCGGCAGCCGGTCGGTGAGGGTGCCCCAGACGGCCTCACCGGTGTGGAAGGAGTAGCCGAAGCAGGGCGCGGGGCAGGGGCCCTGGAGGTAGTCGTCGCTGCCCAGGACCAGGTTGTGCAGGAACAGCCAGTACTGCTCGGGGATCGACTTGTCGAGGCCGAGCACATGCCGGATGTTCTCCAGGTTGGCCGGCGTGCACGACTTGCCGCAGATCAGCAGCGCCGGGTCACGTGGCATCCCGTAGAAGATCAGGAACGTCACGATGGAGAGCAGGAAGAGGATGACGGCGGCGCCGAGGGCGCGGCGGACGAGGAAGCGCAGCATGGCAGGGGCAGCTCTCAGACGTCAGCGGGCCGGGCGGTACCCGGTGCCCGCCGCCGGGTCGCGGACGGGGCACCGGGTGCCGGGCCGGGCAGGGGTTACTTGACGTACAGGCGACGCGGGTCGACGCCGCTGATCACGTCGTCGTAGACGAGACCGCCGATCTTGGAGCCGGCGATCTGGACCTGCTTGTAGTACGCGGTCGGGACGACGTTGACGACGTCCTTGACGATGTACTCGTTGAGCTTGCCCCACTCGGCCGCGGCCTTCGCCGGGTCGGTGATCTTGCTGATCCTGTCGATCTCGCTGTTGATCTTCGGGTCGTTGACCTGCGAGTAGTTCTGCGCGCCCTCGGCGATCGCGCGGCCGTCGTACAGCGGCGGGATCACGGTCGAGGCGGACGGCCAGTCGGCGCCCCACGCGGTGTGGAAGATGTCGTAGTTGTTGTCCAGGGCGCTGACCTGGTCGTAGTAGGTCTCGGCCGGGATCTCCTGGCGCTGGACGTCGAAGCCGGCCTTCTCCAGGCCCGCCGCCATGGCGGTGGAGTACTGCTGGCCCTCGGGGGTGTTGATGTAGCCGAAGGTCAGCTTCATGCCGGTCTTGCCGGCCTCCTGAAGGAGCTGCTTGGCCTTCTCCGGGTCACCGGCGGGCTTCTTCTTCTTGCCCCACGGGTCGAAGGCCGCGTTGTAGCCGCTGACCGTCGGGGAGAGGATGCCGCCGGCGACCTCCATCGCGTCGGTGCCGCCGTAGGCGCGGACGAACGGCGTGACGGGGAGCGCGTAGGCGATGGCCTGGCGGATCTTGATGTCCTTCAGCTCCGGGTGGCTGAGGTTGATGTTCATCTGGCCGACGTACGGCTGGTAGCCGGTGACCGTACGGTCCTTCAGGCCCGGGTCGTTCAGCACCTTGGAGAGGTTGCCCGCGTCGACCGCGTTGCTGAAGCTGACGGCGGTCTTGTCCTTGCCGTTGTCGGCGAGCATCGCCTTGGTGGACTGCTCGTACTGGTGGTTGAAGGTGATGTCGAACCGGTCGACGTACTGGTGGCGCAGCGGGTCCGTCTTCGGGTCCCAGTTCTCGTTGCGCACCAGGGTCATCGACTTGCCGGACTTGAACTCCTGGATCTTGTACGGCCCCGCCGCCACCGGGTCCTTGTCGTACTTGGCCTTGGTGTCGAGCTTCTGGGGGACGATCGCGTAGCCGGCCATGGCCAGGGCGTACGGCAGGTCGGGTCGGGCGGTTTTGAACTTGAAGACGACCGTCTTGTCGTCCGGGGTCTCCAGCAGGGAGTCCGGGAGGTGCTTGCCCTTGTAGGGGCCGTCCTTCAGCAGCTTGCGGTAGTCGGCGCCGGGGGTGTCGGCCAGCCACTGCTGGAGGTAGGGCGGGCCCTGGTTGATGAACGGCGCGAACAGGCGCTCGACGCTGTGCCGGACGTCCTTGGACGTGATCGGGGAGCCGTCCTCCCACTTGATGCCGTCCTTGAGCGTGTACTTCCAGGTCTTGCCGCCGTCGGTGGTGGTCCCCGGGTCGGTGGCGAGGTCGCCGACGATCTCGTGCTTCTTGCCGTCGCCGCTGGTGGCCTTGTAGCCGGTGAGGCCTCTGTGGATCAGCTGGGAGACCGCCATCTCGTCCTGGACGTAGATCTGGCCCGGGTCGAGGTGGGCGTAACTGTCGCGGGCCAGCACGGAGATGGTGCCGCCGCTCTTGGCGCCCGGCACCTCGGGCGCGGGCCCCTCGGAGTCCTTCGCGTCGCCGAACGGGATGGAACTCTGCTGCCGCTGGGCGTTCTCCTGCTGTTCCTTGTCGTTCTTGTCGTTCCCGGTCTTGCTGCCGCCCTCGCTGCAACCGGTGAGCACGAGAGCTCCGGCCGCGAGCACTGAGATTGCGGCGTGTATGTGGCGTCCGCCCCTACTCATCACTCAGATTCCACCCATCTGTGTTGCACCAGTTGCACACGGAATGGTCAGCGCGCTGTCTTGGGATCGAAGGCGTCCCTGACCGAGTCCCCGAGCAGGTTGAAAGCCACGATGAAGATGATCATCGAGACGCCGGGGAAGAACATGTACGTGATGTCGTTCTGCATCACGAGTTCGGTGGACGCCTTGGAGAACATCTGCCCCCAGTCCGGCGTCGGTTCGACGATGCCCACCCCGAGGAAGGACAGGCCGGCCTCGGCGGTCACGAAGTTGGGCAGCAGATACGTGGCCTGCACCAGGATCGGGGTGACCACGTTCGGCAGGATCTCCTTGCGGATGATCCGCCACGGCGAGGCCCCGCTGACCTTCGCCGCCTCGATGAACTCCCGTTCCCGCAGGGCGAGTGTGGTGCCTCTGAGGATGCGGCCGAGGCTCATCCAGCCCAGGAACCACTGCACCATGATCAGCGCCAGCACCCGCACATAGGTGGGGGTCTCGTCCCGCGGGTGGACGAAGAGGGCGACCACCACCGGCATGCTGGCGATGAAGAACAGCTGGGCCGGGAAGGCGAGCAGGAAGTCGATGATCCGGCTGATCCAGTAGTCCGTCTTGCCGCCGAGGTAGCCGGCGGTGATGCCGAGCAGGATGCCGGTCAGGACGACCGTGACCGTCACCGCCACGGAGATCATCAGCGAGGTGCGGATGCCGTAGAGGAGCTTGGTGAAGACGTCGTAGCCGTTGCCGGGTTCCAGACCGAACCAGAACTCGGCGCTGATGCCGCCGTTGGGCTGCACCGGCACGCCCGCGCTGTCGAAGAGTTCGGGCCGTTCGTCGGCGTAGACGGTGTACGGGTCCTTGCCGTACAGCTTCGCGATCACCGGTGCGAGCAGGGCGATCAGGAAGTAGAACCCGACGACGCAGGCGGAGATCACGCCCGTGCGGTCGCGTTTGAAGCGCAGCCACATGAGCTGGCCGGGAGAGCGGCCGACGAGTTCGGGTTCCCCGGCCTTGCGCTCCGGTCCGGGGTCGCCGTCGGTGACGGCCGAGGTCGCGCCGCCCTCAAGGTCGATAGGACTTGTCACAGTTCGCCCATTTCACAGGTATGGGTGTGCCGAACCGCCGGCTCGCGGGGACGCGCGAGCGCGGTACGGCGCATGAAGAGGCGTCAGGGCACCCTGAACCGGACGGGAACGGCGCAGCCGGACGCGCGTAGGCGAAGGCGTACGGCGACGGCGGCGTCCCGGGCGGGGCTCAGCGCGGTGCGGTGTGCGGCGAGGTCCGGCCGACGACGGTCCGCGACATGGCTGTGGCCCGCCTCGCGCTTGTGACACCGCGCATGGGACTCCTCCTCATGACTCCACGTGTTCACCGACAGGAGGGGGCGCGCTTCTGATCCTCCGACACCCCTGACGGAGAAGCAGACACCCCCTGGTGCTCGTGAGTCGGCGCTGTCCCCACAGCGCGAGACCCATTGACCCGAGCGCTACGCGGCTAACTATCTGCCATCAGCCAACTACCGACCACCGTTCTTCAATCTCAATTCAGTCACAGCTCGCCCGTAGATCTTCCAAAATCTGGACAAAGTGTTCCGGCGAAGAAGGCCGCGAAACGGACGTGTTACCTGGCTATCGGGCGAGGCTCTCCGCGTTTCGGACAACGGCGGGTGGTGAAGGCGCGAAAAAACGGGTGGAAAAAGGCCCGGGCGCCCCCATGCTGGGGACGCCCGGGCCTTCGAAGAGCGGGTGTCAGCTGTGCTTGGCGCGGCTCGCGGCGCGGGCACGCTCCCGCTGGTCGAGCACGACCTTGCGGATGCGAACGGCCTCCGGGGTCACCTCGACGCACTCGTCGTCGCGGCAGAACTCCAGCGACTGCTCCAGCGACAGCTTGCGCGGCGGGACGATCGACTCGGTCACATCGGCCGTGGACGACCGCATGTTCGTGAGCTTCTTCTCCTTGGTGATGTTGACGTCCATGTCGTCGGAGCGCGAGTTCTCGCCGACGATCATGCCCTCGTACACCTCGGTGCCGGGCTCCACGAAGAGCACGCCGCGCTCCTGGAGGTTCGTCATCGCGAACGCGGTGACGGCACCGGCGCGGTCGGCGACCAGCGAGCCGTTGTTACGGGTCTGCAGCGGGCCGAACCAGGGCTCGTGGCCCTCGTGGATGGAGTGGGCGATGCCCGTGCCGCGGGTCTGGGTCAGGAACTCGGTACGGAAGCCGATCAGACCGCGGGACGGCACCACGAACTCCATGCGGACCCAGCCGGAGCCGTGGTTCGACATGTTGTCCATCCGGCCCTTGCGGACGCCCATGAGCTGCGTGACCGCGCCCATGTGCTCCTCGGGCACGTCGATGGTCATGCGCTCGACCGGCTCGTAGACCTTGCCGTCGACCTCCTTGGTGACCACCTGGGGCTTGCCGACGGTCAGCTCGTAGCCCTCCCGGCGCATGGTCTCGACGAGGATCGCCAGCGCCAGCTCGCCACGGCCCTGGACCTCCCAGGCGTCCGGGCGGTCGGTCTCCAGGACGCGGAGGCTGACGTTGCCGATCAGCTCGCGGTCCAGGCGGTCCTTGACCTGGCGGGCGGTGACCTTGCGGTCCTTCACGGCCGCCTTCGCGTCGGCGCCCTTGCCGGTGCCGCCGCGGCCGACCAGCGGGGAGGTGTTGGTGCCGATGGTCATCGAGATCGCGGGCTCGTCGACCGTGATCAGCGGCAGCGGAACAGGGTTCTCCGGGTCGGCCAGGGTCTCGCCGATCATGATCTCCGGGATGCCGGCGACGGCGCAGATGTCACCGGGGCCGGCCTTCTCGGCGGGCTTGCGGGTGAGCGCCTCGGTCATCATCAGCTCGGAGATGCGCACGTTCTGCACCGAGCCGTCGCGCTTCATCCAGGCCACGGTCTGGCCCTTCTTCAGCTCGCCCTGGTGGACGCGCAGCAGCGCGATACGGCCGAGGAAGTTGTCCGCGTCGAGGTTGGTGACGTGGGCCTGGAGCGGGGCGCCCTCGTCGTAGGTGGGGGCGGGGATGTGCTCCAGGATGGTGGAGAAGAACGGCTCCAGGCTGTCGGAGTCCGCCGGGACCGTGCCGTCGGCCGGCTTGGTCAGCGAGGCGACGCCGTCGCGGCCGCAGGCGTAGACGATCGGGAACTCGATCTGCTCCTCGTCGGCGTCCAGGTCGAGGAAGAGGTCGTACGTCTCGTTGACGACCTCGTCGATCCGGGAGTCCGGCCGGTCCGTCTTGTTGATGCACAGGATGATCGGCAGCCGCTGCTGGAGCGCCTTGCGCAGCACGAAGCGGGTCTGCGGGAGCGGGCCCTCGGAGGCGTCCACGAGCAGCACGACACCGTCGACCATCGACAGACCGCGCTCGACCTCGCCGCCGAAGTCGGCGTGGCCGGGGGTGTCGATGATGTTGATCGTGATCGGGTCCCCGCCGTCCTTGGGGTGGTACTTCACCGCCGTGTTCTTGGCGAGGATCGTGATGCCCTTCTCACGCTCCAGGTCGTTCGAGTCCATCATGCGGTCGTCGACGGAGTCGAGCTGGTGAGCGGCGAAGGCACCGGCCTGCTTCAGCATGCCGTCGACGATGGTGGTCTTGCCGTGGTCGACGTGGGCGACGATGGCGACGTTGCGGATGTCGTGGCGCGTGGCCATATTGAGGCGTACTCCCGGAGTGTGCGGACGGCTGCGCGTAGACCTGCGTTACGCGCGCCCTGCCGGGCTTGACATGCCACGGCCTCACCCCATGTTACGTGTCCCCGCCGGTTCCGACCGCCCGAGCCCCGCCGGGCCCGGCCGCCGGGCCCCGCCACGGGCGCCCTCGGAGCCCTGTCCGGGGTGCTCTCCGGATCGTCCGGGGGCGGGCCGTCGGACCCGGTCCGGGTCAGCCGCGCGACGGGCTCGGGGCCGGCCTGACGGCCTTCTTCAGGAAGCCGATGTCCTGGAAGACCGGGGTCTGGAAGCCGAACGCGCCCGCGTTGGCCAGGTTCCTGCGTGCCGCGACCAGCTGGGGGCGCTGGTAGAGGGGGATGGAGCCGGCCGCGGCCCAGATGCGGGCGTCGGCCTTGCGGATCAGCGAGCGGGCCCGGGACTCGTCCAGGGTGCCGATGGCCTCGTCGAAGAGCTGGTCCACCTGGTCGGTGCCGACCCGGGTCCAGTTCTGCTCGACCGAGAGGGAGCCGTCGGCGGCCGGGACCGGCTTGGCGTAGATCGGGCGGGCGTCGGTGGCGGGGAAGGCGGAGGCGGGCCAGGAGTAGAGGGCGAGGTCGTACGCGCCGGAGGCGATGTGGTCCTTGAAGTAGCTCTCGTCGCTGACCTTGGTCAGCTCGGTGCGGATGCCGACCCGCTCCAGCATGCGGCTGATGCGTTCCGCGACCGTGCGCAGGCTCTCCGAGCCGGGCCCTGACGGCAGGACGAAGCGGAGCGCGAGCGGCTTGCCGTCCTTCGCCAGCACCCCGGTCCTGGCGCCCGCCGGTGCGGCGGTTCCCTCGGGGGCGTACGCGCCGGGGGCGCCGCCCTGCCTCAGCTGCTGGGTGCCGTCCTGGGCGAGGTTGCGGGCGCCGTCCTGCCCGCCGTGGTCCTGCTCGGCGGCGCGGGCCTTGCCGTCCTGGCCGACGATGTACACGCCGTCGTCCTCGTGGCTTTTCGGGCCGTCCTTCCCGTCACCGCGCGACGCCTCTCGCGGGGCCTTCTCGCCACGGGCGCCGGCCGCCTTCTCGCCCTTCTCGGTCTCGTCCAGCGGCCCGCCGCGCACCCACCCGGCGTCCGCGAGCAGCGCCTGCGCTTCGGCGGTGTCCTGGTCGCCGAGGGCGCCGCTGTTGTCGGCGTAGGCGGCCTGGCCGGCCAGGGCGAGGTGGCTGCCGACGGGGACGGCGGGCAGGCCCAGCGGCTTCAGGACGGCCGCGGCCAGCTCCTCGCGGTCGAGGGCGCGGGCGACGGCGCGGCGGACCCGTTCGTCGGCGAGCGGGCCGGCGGAGCCGTTGAGGGCGAGCTGGGTGTAGACCGGCTCCAGGGACTTGCGGACCTCGAAGGCGGCCAGCTCGCGCTGGCGGCGGGACGGCGTGCCCGTGCGTCGCCGCTCCCCGGCGCGGGCCTTCCCGTCGTCGCCACCCCGGTCGGGGGAGGCGGCGGACCCCTCGCCCGGGGAGGCGGGCGTCCCGCCGTCCGGCGCGGCGGACGGGGCCGGCGGGCCCGCGGCGGCGGTGATCCGGCGGGCGGCGGCCGGGTCGATCTCGGCCAGGTCGACCTTCCCGGCGGCCAGCGCGGCGGCCCGCTCCTCGCGGTCGACGGCGGTCAGCACGATCTCGGAGAGCTTGGTCGGGTCGCCCCACCAGCGGGGATTGCGGGTGAGGACGACCTCGTCGTCCGTGCGGTCGACCTTCTTGACGGTGAACGGCCCGGCGGTGATCTTCAGCTTCCTGCGGGCGCCGTCGTTGAAGGCGTCCGGGGTGCCCATGACCTCCTTCGGGTACAGCGGCGAGAACAGCGAGCGCCAGTCCGCGTAGGGGCGGTTGAAGGTGACCCGCACCTCCAGGTCGTTCGCGCCGCGCTCGATCCGCTCGATGCGGTCGTAGCCGGCGTTGCGCGCGGTCCAGTACGCGCTGTCCTTGCCGGACAGGGCGCGCCACTGGGCGGCGAAGTCGGCGGCGCCGATCTCGCGGCCGTCGCTCCAGACGGCCTGCTGGTTGAGCCGGTAGAGGACGACCTGCCGGGGCTCGGTCTCGACGACCTCGGCCGACTCCAGGAAGTCGGAGTCGAGCCGGGGCCGGCCGTCGGCGTCCAGCCGGTACATCGACGGCAGCACGGCCTGGGCGATCCGGGTGGTGGCCGCGTCGGCGTCCGCCTGGAAGGTGTTCAGGGTCTCCGGCACGGCGTCCACCGCCCAGCGCAGGGTGCCGCCGTCGACGACCTGGGCGCGCGCGGCGGGGGCGATGTCCTGGGCGGCCAGCGGCTTGCCGGCCGGGTCCTTCGAGCTGCACCCGGCGAGCACCGGCACGGTGAGCACGCCCGCGGTGAGGAAGGCGACCGAGCGCATGACCGCGCGTGTGCTGACGACGCCGTCGTGGGACATCTCGTGTTACCTCCGGGGGCCGCGGGCGTTACGCTCACTTTTGGCGGTATATGGAAGCTGATCACATGTATGGCTATGTATGCGGCCACTGAAGAGGAAAGGGTTCGGCAACGGACGGCGACACGGCGGTGACCGACCGGAAGGTCACCCGTCCGGCGCAGCGCACCACGGGACGCACCCGCACGCCTCGGCCAATCGGTGCGCGTCCCCTTCCCACCGGCAGGTGTGACGCGCGACACTCGCAGGCGCATGACCGTTGCCGCCCACGGCCAGCCGGCCGACGGAAGTGAGGTCACGTCATGTCCGTGCACGATGAACTGGCATCCCTCCAGCGGTGCCTCGACGATCTGAGCCGGTCGGTGAGCCGCCTGGAACAGCGGATGGGCAGCGGCGGAGTCGACATCCGCCGGGTCCGCGCCGACTGCGAGCACCTGCGCGAGAGCGTCGCGCTGCTGCGCGAGACGGCCACCGGGTCCGCTGCCGCCCGGCACCCGGAGGTGGTCACGATCTCCGACGACCCGTACGACGTCACCCTGTGGAGCGACTCGGACGACGAGGGTCTCGGCGCCCGTGACCGTCGCGCCCCCTGAGCCACCGAGCCGACCGGAGTCACGCCTTGGCCACTGGTACGGAACCTCCGACAACGCGGCGGGGTCCGGCCGCCGGCGGCGTACGCGCCGCCGGCCGTGCCGCGATCGCCGCCCCGCACCTGCGCACCGACCGCTGGTGGCTGGCCCCGGCCGCCACCGCCGCCGGACTGCTCGCCTTCGTCGTCTACTCGACCTGGCGGGCCTTCGCCAACGCCGACTACTACGCGGCGCCCTACGTCTCGCCGTTCTACTCGCCGTGCCTCGCGGAGAACTGCGAGCCGATGAGGGCGGGCCCCAACTGGGAGATCGTCGGCGGCTGGTGGGGGATCTCCCCCGCGATCCTCATCCTGATCTTCCCGCTGGGCTTCCGCCTGACCTGCTACTACTACCGCAAGGCCTACTACCGGGGCTTCTGGGCGTCCCCGCCGGCCTGCGCGGTCGCCGAACCGCACAAGAGGTACACCGGTGAGACCCGCTTCCCGCTGATCCTGCAGAACGTCCACCGCTACTTCTTCTACGCGGCGCTCCCCGTCGCCGGGATCCTCACCTACGACACCGTGCTCGCCTTCCGCGACGAGCGCTACGCGTGGGGCCACATGGGCCTCGGCACCCTGGTGTTCGTCGTCAACATCGTGCTGATCTGGGCGTACACCCTCTCCTGCCACTCCTGCCGGCACATCGTCGGCGGCAAGCTCAAGCACTTCTCCCGGCACCCCGTGCGCTACCGCATGTGGCAGTGGGCGGGGAAGCTCAACGCCCGGCACATGCTGCTCGCCTGGACGTCGCTGGCGAGCGTGGCGCTCGCCGACTTCTACGTCTATCTGGTCGCGTCCGGTGTCTTCGAGGATCCGAGGTTCTTCTGATGTCCGTGGTGGAGCGGCAGGAGTGGGACGTCGTCGTGGTCGGGGCCGGCGGGGCGGGGCTGCGCGCCGCCATCGAGGCCCGTGAGCGCGGCGCCCGTACGGCGGTGATCTGCAAGTCGCTGTTCGGCAAGGCGCACACGGTGATGGCCGAGGGCGGCATCGCGGCCGCGATGGCCAACGCCAACGAGAACGACAGCTGGCAGGTCCACTTCCGCGACACGATGCGCGGCGGCAAGTTCCTCAACCAGTGGCGGATGGCCGAGCTGCACGCCCAGGAGGCGCCGGACCGGGTGTGGGAGCTGGAGACCTGGGGCGCGCTGTTCGACCGTACGAAGGACGGCCGGATCTCGCAGCGCAACTTCGGCGGCCACGAGTACCCGCGCCTCGCCCACGTCGGCGACCGCACCGGCCTGGAGCTGATCCGCACCCTCCAGCAGAAGATCGTCGCGCTCCAGCAGGAGGACCACCGCGAGACCGGGGCCTACGAGTCCCGGCTGAAGGTCTTCCAGGAGTGCACGGTCACGCGGGTGCTGAAGGACGGCGAGCGGGTGTCCGGGGTCTTCGCCTACGAGCGCGAGAGCGGCCGCTTCCTCGTCCTGGAGGCGCCCGCCGTGGTGATCGCCACGGGCGGCATCGGCAAGTCCTTCAAGGTGACGTCGAACTCCTGGGAGTACACCGGCGACGGGCACGCGCTGGCACTGCTGGCCGGGGCTCCGCTGCTGAACATGGAGTTCGTGCAGTTCCATCCGACGGGCATGGTCTGGCCGCCGTCGGTGAAGGGCATCCTGGTCACCGAGTCGGTGCGCGGCGACGGCGGGGTGCTCAGGAACTCCGACGGCAAGCGGTTCATGTTCGACTACATCCCGGACGTCTTCAGGGAGAAGTACGCCGAGACCGAGGACGAGGCCGACCGCTGGTACGACGACCCGGACCACCACCGGCGCCCGCCCGAACTGCTCCCCCGTGACGAGGTCGCCCGGGCGATCAACACGGAGGTGAAGGAGGGCCGCGGCTCCCCGCACGGCGGGGTGTTCCTGGACGTGTCGACCCGCATGCCCGCCGAGGTGATCAAGCGGCGGCTGCCGTCGATGTACCACCAGTTCAAGGAGCTGGCCGACGTCGACATCACCGCGGAGCCCATGGAGGTCGGGCCGACCTGCCACTACGTGATGGGCGGCATCGCCGTCGAGTCGGACACGGCGGCGGCGCGCGGGGTGCCGGGCCTGTACGCCGCCGGTGAGGTGGCCGGCGGGATGCACGGCTCCAACCGGCTCGGCGGAAACTCGCTGTCCGACCTGCTGGTGTTCGGGCGGCGGGCGGGCCTGCACGCCGCCCGGTACGCGCACGGACTGGCCGGCCGGCGCCCGGCCGTGGACACCGCCCAGGTGGACGCGGCGGCCGAGGAGGCGCTGCGGCCGTTCTCGGTCGGCGGCGAGAACCCGTACAGCCTGCACCAGGAGCTGCAGCAGACCATGAACGACCTGGTCGGCATCATCCGCCGGGAGGCGGAGATGGCGCAGGCCCTGGAGCGGCTCGCCGCGCTGCGCGCGCGGGCGGCGCACGCGGGGGTGGAGGGGCACCGCCAGTTCAACCCGGGCTGGCACCTGGCCCTCGACCTGCGGAACATGCTGCTGGTCAGCGAGTGCGTGGCCCGCGCGGCGCTGGAGCGCACCGAGTCGCGCGGCGGCCACACCCGGGAGGACTTCCCGTCGATGGACCGGGCGTGGCGGCGGGTGAACCTGCTGTGCGCGCTCGGCGCCGGGGACCGGATCGTCCTCACCCGCGAGACCACCGATCCCATCCGTCCCGACCTGCTCGCCCTGTTCGAGAAGGAGGAGCTGGTCAAGTACCTCGCCGAAGAGGAGCTGGTCACATGAGCGGCTACGAGGCGCGCTTCAGGGTGTGGCGGGGCGACGCGGACGGCGGCGGCCTGGAGGACTTCCGGGTGGAGGTGAACGAGGGCGAGGTGGTCCTCGACATCATCCACCGCCTCCAGGCGACCCAGGTGCCCGACCTGGCCGTGCGCTGGAACTGCAAGGCGGGCAAGTGCGGTTCGTGCTCGGCGGAGATCAACGGGCGGCCGCGGCTGATGTGCATGACCCGGATGTCGGTGTTCGGCCGCGACGAGACGGTCACCGTGACCCCGCTGCGGGCCTTCCCGGTCGTGCGGGACCTGGTGACGGACGTCGGCTTCAACTACGCCAAGGCGCGGGAGGTCCCGGCGTTCGTGCCGCCCGCCGGGGTGGCGCCGGGCGAGTACCGGATGATGCAGGAGGACGTGGACCGCCCGCAGGAGTTCCGCAAGTGCATCGAGTGCTTCCTGTGCCAGGACACCTGCCATGTGGTGCGCGACCACGAGGAGAACAAAACCGCGTTCGCGGGGCCGCGCTTCCTGATGCGGATCGCGGAACTCGACATGCACCCGCTGGACGCGGCGGCCGAGAGCGGCCTCGACCGCAGGACGACCGCCCAGGACGAGCACGGCCTGGGCTACTGCAACATCACCAAGTGCTGCACGGAGGTCTGCCCCGAGGGCATCAAGATCACCGACAACGCGCTGATCCCGCTGAAGGAGCGGGCCGTGGACCGCAAGTACGACCCGCTGGTCTGGCTGGGCTCGAAGATCAGGCGGCGCTCCTCAGCAGACTGAGCGTCTGCCGGAGGTGGTGTTCCGCGATGGACCGCATGGCCTCGGGGTGCGGGAAGTCGCCGTCGAGGAGGCGCAGCGGCCCGGCCACCAGGGACAGGTGCGTCGCCAGGCGGTACAGGCGCAGCCGGTCCTCGTCGAGGCCGGGGGCGCGCAGGACGTCGTAGTGGGAGCCGAAGCGGATCCGCAGGAAGACGTGCTCCCACTCGGCGTCGAAGTACATCAGGCCCTCGATGTCGATCAGGGCCGGGTGCCCCTGGGCGTCCAGCAGGACGTGGTCGGGGCCGAGCTCGCCGTGCACGAGGGTGTGCCGGGCGCGTGGCCGGACCGCCGCTGCCAGGTCCCGCAGCAGGCCGGCGAGGTCACCGTGCACGGCGGCGATCCGCCCGTCGCGGGCGGCGGCCTCGGCGAGGGAGCGCAGGGCGGCCTCGGTGACCCGCCGCTCGCAGGAGGCGGCCGACGAGGTGCCGCCGCCGTCGACCACGGCGACCTTGCCGGGGGCCGGGCCCTGGTGCGCGCGCAGCCGCGCCAGCTCGGCGGCCAGCCGCTCCAGGGCGGCGCGCCCCGCCGCCGGGTCCCGGGTCAGCGCCGCCTCCAGGCTGCCGCCCGGCAGGTCCTCGACGACCGCGGCGTCGGCCGGGAGGTGGGTGCGCGCGGCGTCGGCGTACAGCAGGCGCGGGGTGCGCACCCCGGCGGCGGCCAGCCGGTCGTGCGCGGCCGTGAGGAGGCCGAGTCCCGTGCCGGGTGACAGGGGGTCGCGGGGGTCGGCGGGCCCGGCGTCCCAGTAGTCCTCGTCCGCCGACCAGACGTAGGCGATGGCGGTGCAGCCGTCGTCGCGGGTGAGGCGGTAGACGCCCTTGCGGCTGCCGCCGCGCAGCCGGGTGACCGCGGCGAGCGGGCGGCCGAGGGCGGCGCGGGCCAGGGGGGCGAGGTCGTCGCGGGTCAGGAGCGTACGGGTCACGGACTGCGCCTCCCGGGCGTGCGGCGTGCGGGGGTGAGGCGCGGATTCTCGCAGCCGGGGCGCCGGGCCGGGAGGCATTTTCCGCGCCGGGGGGCGCACTCCCGCTCGCGGCGGGGCAATCCCGCTCATACGCTCCGAAAGGTGACGCCCTCCTCCCTCCGTGGCCGGCCCCGGCGAGCGGCCTCCCACCTGCCGGCCCGGGTGGCGCACGCCGTGCTGGGCGCGGTGGTCGCGGTGCTGTGGCTGGTGCTGCCGGGGACGACGACGGACCGGGCCACGCCGGCCGGGCCGGCGCCGAGCGCGGCGGCGCAGCCGGCGCGGACCGAGGAGACGGCCACCGCCGATCTGGTGCTGCCGCTGCTGGCGCTGGGCACGGCGCTGGCGCTCGGCGCGTACGGCCGTGTACGGCGCGCCCGCCGCCTGCGGACCCGCACCACGCCGGGCGGCCCGCGTCCGGGCCCCGCACCCGGCGGCGCGCTCACCGACCTGGACGAGCGGGCGCGGGCGGCGCTGGTGGTGGCCGACGACTGCGTGCGGGTCAGCTCCGAGGAACTGGACTTCGCCGCCGCCCGCGCGGACGCCGGCGCCCTGGCGCCGTACGCCCGCGCGGTGGCCGCCGCGCGGGCCGAGCTGACGGAGGCGCTGCGGATGCGGCGCCGCTACGACGAGGGCGTGCCGGCGGAAGAGGCGGCCCGGCGTCAGGCGCTCGCCGGGATCGTGGGCCGCTGCGCGGAGGCCGGCCGGCTGCTCGACGAGGCGGCCGCCGGGTTCGACCGGCTGCGGGCTCTGGAGGAGGCGGAGGGGTTCGGCGGGGCGCTGGAGGTGGCGGAGGGCCGCTTCCGGGAGCTGGCGGGGCGGACCGGGGCGGCGGAGGCGGCGTTCGCGGATCTCGCCCCGCGGTATCCGCCCGCCGCGCGGGCACCGGTCGTCGGGTACGCCGAACAGGCCAAGGACCGGCTGGTGTTCGCGACCACCCGGCTCAACCAGGCCCGCCAGTGCGCCGACCGCGGTGAGCGGGACCGGGCCGTCGCCCATCTGCGCGCCGCCGAGGGCGCCGTGGCCCAGGCCGGGATCCTGGTGGCCGCCATCGGCCGGCAGGCCGACCTGCTCACCCGTGCCGCCGAACTGGTCCCGGCGGCCCTGACCGGGGCGGAGGCGGAACTGGCGGGGGCGCGGGAGCGGGCCGAGGCGGGAGCCGCGGTGGGGCGCGCGCGGGGCGGGGCGGAAGCCGGGGTGGGGCGCGAACG
Organism: Streptomyces sp. JB150; assembly: GCF_011193355.1. Lineage (GTDB taxonomy): Bacteria > Actinomycetota > Actinomycetes > Streptomycetales > Streptomycetaceae > Streptomyces. The sequence goes on along the minus strand of NZ_CP049780.1, from coordinate 4,928,167 downwards.
GGCAGGGACGGAAGCCCGCCTGGGGCGCGAACGCGCCGGGGCGGAAGCCCGCCTGGGGCGCGAACGCGCCGGGGCGGAAGCCCACCTGGGGCGCGAACGCGCCGGGGCGGAAGCCGACGTGGGGCGTGAGCGGGGCGGGGCGGTGGACGTGCCCGTTGGGGAGTCGCGGGCGCGGATTCTGCACGCCGACGCGGTGCTGTCCGCCGTGCGGGAGGAGCTGACCTCGGGGCCGTGCGACCCGCTGGACCTGCTGCTGCGGATCGCGCGGGTGACCGCGCCGGTCGCCGCCGGGCGGGCGGCGGTGCTGCCGGCCGCCGCGGCGCTGGTCGCCCGCGGTGCCGTGGCCGCCGCGGCGGACTACGTCGCCACGCATCGCGGCGCGGTCGGCGCCGAGGCCCGCACCGTGCTCACGGCGGCGCGGGACGCGGAGCAGACGGACCCCCTGGCCGCCGAGGCGCTGGCCCGCCGGGCGCGGCAGCTCGCCGAACGCGACGTCCGCGCCCGCGGTCACCCCGACGCCGCTCCGGGCACCGGCGTCTCCGGAGCGCTCCTCGGCGGCGTCCTGCTCGGTCCCGCCCCGGCCGGCGCCCCGGCGCCGAGCTTCGGCGGCCCCCGCACCCGGGCCCGGCGGACGCCGCGGGTGCCGTGATCGCCGCCGGCGGGGTGCGGCGGCCGGTCTAGAACAGGCTCAGCAGGGCCTCCGCCGGGTCCGCCACGCCGTTCTCGCCGTCCGGGAGGGCCAGTTCGAACCAGACCGTCTTGCCGCGGTGGGTGCGGCGGGAGCCCCAGGCGGCGGAGAGCAGGCCGACGAGTTGCAGGCCGCGCCCGCCCTCGTCGGTGTCGCGGGCCCGGCGGCGGCGCGGCTGGACGAGGCCGGAGTCCCAGACCTCGCAGACCAGGGTGCGGTCCAGCAGGAGGCGCAGTCTGATCTCGCCCTCGCCGTAGCGCAGGGCGTTGGTGACCAGCTCGCTGACCAGGAGTTCGGCGGTGTCCACCAGGGGCTCCAGGTCCCAGGACAGCAGCTGGCCGCGGGCGTACTCGCGGGCCCGGCCCACGCTGCGCGGCTCGCGCGGCAGCGTCCAGTCGCCGACGGACTCGGCGGGCAGGCCCTGGACGCGGGCCATGAGCAGGGCGAGGTCGTCCTCGCCGTGGTGGGTGTCGAGGGTGTTGAGGACGTGGTCGCAGACGTCCTCCAGGGGGCGGTTCGGGTCCGTCAGGGCTCCGACGAACGCCTGGAGGCCCTCGTCGAGCGGGTGGTCGCGGGACTCCACGAGGCCGTCGGTGTAGAGGGCCAGCAGCGCGCCCTCGGGGAGTTCGATCTCCACCTCCTCGAACGGCTCCCCGCCCACGCCGAGCGGCATGCCCGGCGGCACGTCGAGCATCAGCGCGGGCTCGCCGGGCTCCACCAGCACGGGCGGCAGGTGGCCCGCGTTGGCGAAGGTGCAGCGCCGGGTGACGCTGTCGTAGACCGCGTACACACAGGTGGCCAGATACACCTCCGACAGGTCGGCCTCGCGGGGGCGGCGCGCGGCGCGGGTGGCCTGCTGGATGCCGGGCCCGGCGCCGAAGGCCTGGGCGGGCCCGCCGGGGGTGCCGAGGCCGCGCGCGATCTCGTCCAGCTGGGAGAGCACCTCGGCCGGTTCCAGGTCGAGCTGGGCCAGCGTCCGTACGGCCGTGCGCAGTTCGCCCATGGCGACGGCGGCGCGCAGGCCGCGTCCCATGACGTCGCCGACGACCAGCGCGGTGCGGTGGCCGGGCAGTTCGATGACGTCGAACCAGTCGCCGCCGACCTCGCTGGGGCGTCCGGTGGAGGCGTTGCCGGGCAGATAGCGGCAGGCGATGTCGAGTCCGGCGGCGACGGGGTCGCCGGGCGGCAGCAGGGACCGCTGCAGTATCAGCGCGCGTTCGTGCTCGCGCCGGTAGAGGCGGGCGTTGTCGATGCAGACGGCGGCGCGGGCGGCCAGTTCCACGGCCAGGTCGCGGTCCCGGTCGCCGAACGGCTCGCTGCCCTTCGTGCGGGAGAACTGGGCGAGTCCGACGACGGTGTCGTGGGCGACCATCGGCACCGCGAGGGTGGACTGGACGAGTCCGCCCTCGTCCGGGGGGACGAGCCGGGGGCGGGCGGTGCGCAGGGCGTCCGCGCACGGGGAGTTGAACGGGTAGTGGTGGACCGCGCCGACCTTGACGGGCTTGCCGGTGCCGGCGAAGGGCGCGTCGGAGACGGCGCTGGCGAAGGCGACGCGGCGCAGTTCGGCGCTGCCGTCGGGCAGGCCGGGCGGGGTCTCGTCGCCGACGAGGAGGCCCTGGTAGAGGTCGACGGTGGCCAGGTCGCAGAAGCCGGGGACGACGACGTCGAGGAGTTCGCGGGCGGTGGTCTCCAGGTCGAGGGAGTTCCCGATGCGGGCGCCGGCCTCGTTGAGGAGGGCGAGATTGCGCCGCGCGTTGGCGGCCTCGCGGGCGGCGGCGCGGCGGGCGGTGATGTCGGTTCCCAGCCAGGCGATGCCGATGGGGCGGCCGGTGCCGCTGTGCACCCGGTAGAGGTTGACCGACCAGTGCCGCCGCTCGTCGGAGCCGGGCACGAACCCGGTGACGTGCATGTCGGTGATGGAGTCGCCGGTCTCCAGGACCCGGCGCAGGGTCGCGGAGACCCGCTCGGCCTCGGCGCGCGGCAGGTAGTCGTGGACGCCGCGGCCGCGGTGGTCGTCGGGGGTGCCGCCGAAGATGGAGGCGAACCGCTGGTTGGCGCGGCGCACCCGCAGATCGGTGTCGATGAGCAGGAACCCGAAAGGAGATTGACCGAAAATCGCCTGCGAGGCGGCGAGATCCGTCTCGATGCTGCGCAGCACGCGGACGTCGACGACGATGCAGACCGCGGCCCGCTCGCCGTCCTCGGTCCGGGTCGGCATCACATAGACCTCGGCGAGTCCGTCCGTGCCGCGCCCGCCCTCCGGGTCCGGGGTGCGGAAGGGGACCACGCCGGTCCACTCCCGCCCGTCCAGGATCTCGGCCATCTTGCGCTGGCCGCGCTCGCGCAGGTCGGGGTCGACGAACGCCTCGATGGGGTCCATGCCGACGGCCCGCTGGGCGGGGATGCCGAACAGCTGCTCCGCGCGCAGGCTCCACTGGTCCACCAGCCCGTCGGGGCCGATGGAGAAGGAGGCGACCTTGATGTAGTCGTAGATCGAGCCGGGCGGGCTGCTCTGCCAGAGCGCGTCGGCGGGCGGCGCCGGTGAGGATCCGCCCGCGGGGCCCGCGGTTCCCGCGGTGCCCGTGATGGCGGCACCCCCGGCCCGCAGCCTCGCGCCGTCCGACGGGTCCTCGGACTCCGTGGCCTTCGCTGGTATCTCGCTCACGCGAACCGTCCCCTCCAGCTCACCGCGTCCGGTACCGGTCACCGGGGGCGGCTGCCCGCAGTATCCAGCACTACGGCGCCGCGCAACACGGTGTTCACGATCACAGCACGGTCCAGGTGCTTTTCGGACCCCGCTGCGAGAACACTTCCAGTCTTCTAACCAGGGGACCCGTCCGCGAATCACACCGCGGGGCACCGGCTGGTGGCCTGATCCGCATGTTTGGACAGTTGTACGGGACCGGTGCGGCCGTTCACCCGATCATCGGCCCGCCACGGTACGCCCTCACGAGGGCACCGCGAGTTCGAACCAGACCGTCTTGCCCCGGTCGCCGGGGCGGCTGCCCCAGCGGCGTGAGGAGCGGGCGACCAGCTGCAGTCCGCGCCCGCTCTCGTCCTCGGGCCGGGCGTCGCGCTCGCGGGGCAGCTCCGGCAGCGGGTCGGAGACCTCCACGAGGAGCACGGCGGGCAGGCCTTCGGGGCGCAGCAGCCGTACGCCGATGGGGCCGGAGGCGTGCCGCAGGGCGTTGGTGACGAGTTCGCTGACCAGCAGGACCGCCAGGTCACCGAGGCTGTCCAGGCCCCAGCCGTGCAGCTGGCCGCGGACGGCGGAGCGGGCGGTGCGCACGGCTCCCGGGTCGGCGGGGAAGGTCCACTCGGCGCAGTCGTCTTCGATGTCGAACACGCCGATCACATCCCAGGCGAACAAGCCCACCCATGTCCGTTTTCATGGGGTTAATGGGCACATACCCGATATCTGGGGGCAGTACCGTGCGCAAGGGCGCACTGTGGCACGAACGGCGTACCGGGGAGAAACAGCGCACGGGAGAGCAGGGGGCGCAGCCGGGTCATCGGCGTACGGTCGCCGCGCCGTCGCCGCCGAGGCGGGCGGCGACCTCGCGCACCGCGGGGACGTCCTGCTCCAGCCAGTCCACGTCCCAGATCTCCGCCGGGGCCAGCCAGCGCAGCGCGTCATGGTCCTGGAGGGGTTCGGGGGCGGCGGATCCGGGGCGCAGGCGCGCGGTCCACACGTGCAGGACGTACGGCTCGCGCAGCGGCCACTCCCCCGGCACGCGCGCGACGGCCTCCGTCTCGACGCCCAGTTCCTCGCGCAGTTCGCGGACGAGGGCGGCGTCCGGGCGCTCGCCGGGTTCCACCTTGCCGCCGGGCAGCTCCCAGCGGCCGGCCAGCTGAGGGGGCGCGCTGCGGCGCGCGGCGAGGAGGCGGCCGTCGTCGAGCAGGGCGGCCGCGACCACCACGGTCCGTCGGGTCATGCACCGGAGCCTATCCAGGGGCCGGTCAGTCGAACGCGCCGTCCCCACCCCGGCCGTTCTGGTCGACCCGCTGGACCCAGTAGAGCTGCTGGTGTCCGCGGCGGTCGAGGCTGTCCGCGATCTTCTGGGCCTCGGCGCGGGTCGCGTACCGGCCGACGCTGTAGCGATTGCCGTTGTCGTCCTGGCGTATGACGAGCCAGGGAAGAGTGACCGTACCGTCGTTCATCGCGCCCCTCCGCTTCCCGCCCCGCGCGCCCCGCCCGCTGAGGAAACCGCAATCCGCATATGCCCGAGCCTACGCCTAACCTTCACTCAGCGAATACGGCTTTTCACCAACAGGTACGCAACAAGCCAGCGGCGAGGGGGCGCGCGGCGGCGAACGCGCCGTCGGCGTGAACCGGCGGGTACGGTCAGCGGCGTGTCCGCCTCTCGCGGGCTACCTGCGAGAACGACCGGATTCCCACCGGCGCGCGCGTCGAGCCCGGGCGAGGGCCGGCTCCCGGCGGCCGTCGCCGGGGCGCACGCCGTCGGACGGCTGCGCGCTCCTGCGGCCCACGTGATTCCTGGGGGCGGCGCGCGCGACGCGGGAAGAGGCGGGAAAGGCGCTACCTGACCGGCAGGTGGTACGCCACCCGGTAGCGGTCCGCCGGGATGACCACGTCGGCGGTCTCCACGGGGCGGCCGGAGGCGTAGAAGGTGCGCTGGACGACGAGGACGACATGGCCGGGGACGCCGCCGAGGGTGAGGAGTTCCTCAGCGAGGCCGGGGCGGGCGCCGACCTCCTCGGTGACGTTGTCGACGACGACGTCGATCGCGGCCATGCGCTCGACGACCCCCATGCCGCCCAGCGGGCCCTCCTCGGGCAGCATCACGGGGGTGCGACCGGTGACGGCGAGGGGCTCCCAGGAGGTGGAGAGCATCATGGGCTCGCCGGCCTCCCGGTAGACGTACCGGGTGCGCATCACGCGGTCGCCGGGCTTGATCGCCAGCCGTTCCGCGATCACGCCGCTCGCCTCGGTCTGCTCGCTGCTGGACTCCCAGGTGCCGCGCACCGAGGCGTCGGCCTGTTCCTGGCGGAACGGGGTGGCGGTGTCGGCGGGCCGGAACCCGGAGCGGGCGATCCGGCGGGGCACCGGCCGCTCGCGCACGTACGTGCCGGACCCGGAGCGGCCCTCGACCAGGCCCTCGGCCATCAGCACCTTGCGCGCCTCCAGCGCCACCGTGTCCGAGACGCCGTACTCCTCGCGGATGCGGGCCTGGGACGGGAGGCGGGTGTGCGGCGGCAGCAGTCCGTCGACGATCTTCTTGCGGAGATCACCCGCGACACGCAGGTACGCCGGCTGCTCACCGAATGTCACTGGCCGCTCCCATCAGGTTGTACAGACAGCAACAGCGTGGCAACCGTAGGTTGTGGCGGGCAAGCAAAGGCCAGAGAATCACTCGATGTGATGACATAGGCCGGGGAGGGGCTTTACGCAGGCACTTTCTCCCCGCTATGGCCGTCTTCACACATCGAGGTCGCCGCCGCTGTCCTCGCCGCCGTCGTAGTCGTACTCCGGCGGGCTGGTGTCCAGGCCCAGCGCCTCGCGCACGTCGATGGTCCGCGCGCCGTCGTAGAACGCGTACCCGGCGTCGTAGTGCTCGTAGAAGGCGTCCGGGCCGCCCGCCGTCGCGGCCTTCGCCCAGTGCCCGCGGGCCGTCCGCAGCTCCTCGACCAGGGCGGCGACGGGCTGTTCGGCGTCGCCGGTCCAGGTGTGCGCGCGCAGCGCCTCGGACTGGGCGGCGACCGCGTCGCGGACCTCGGCGGCCCACGCGGTGTTGGCGTCCAGGTCGTCCTCGGCGTAGGCCTCGGGCTCGCGGTCCAGGACCGCGTCGAGGTCGCGCACCGACTCCAGGTAGGCCAGCTGGTCCGCGTCGAGGGTGGTCGCGTCGTTGCGCAGCGAGCCGGTCAGGGTGCCCTTGCCGTCGGTGTTGCCGAAGACGCAGGTGATCTCGCGGTCGCCGAGCCGCCAGCTCTGCCGGGTCGGGGTGAGATAGTACACGTCGACGTGGTCGGGCACGGCCCAGACGTCCATGGCGTAGTCGCCCTGGAGCGCGTAGCACTTGTCCTCGGCGATGCCCGTGAGGCGGTCGTCGCCGGGGTAGGAGCCGTCCGGCACGGTGACCGTGGCGAAGGCCTCGCCGTCGTGCTCGCCGTCGCAGTCCACGATGTCGAGGTCGTACGTCTCGCCCTCCAGCGAGCCGCCGGGCGAGTCGAAGCACTGGCCCTTCTTCACCGACAGGGTCTCCTCGGCCGCGCCCTCCTTGAAGCCCTCCCAGACCTCGGAGGCGACCCCGGTGGGGATCGCCAGCGCCCACAGGACCAGTCCGAGGGTCGACAGCGCCACGCCGGCGATCGCCATGCCCCTGCCGCGCTCGCCCCGCTTCTTGATCTGCCGCAGCGCCACCAGCCCCAGCACCAGCCCGACGGCCGGCAGGAAGCACAGCACGCCCAGCACGAGGGCGGCGATGGCGACCCCGTTGTGCGCGGGCCGCGGCGGGTGGGGGTAGGGGTTCCAGGCGCCGTACGGCGCGGGCGGGTAGGCGCCGGGCGGATACGCGCCCTGCGGGTACGGGCTCTGGGCATAGGGATCCCGCGGGTGCGGGGCCTGGGCGTGGGGGTCCTGCGGAGGGGGAGCCGGGTACTGGCCCTGGGGGCCCTGGGGCTGCTCCGGCCCTGGGGGCGGGGGTGTGGACACGAGTACCGTGCTCCTGACTTCGATCACGAGGAACTGACGTGCGACGTGGCGCATCGTAAGCACGGGACGGGCGGGGGCGACATGGGGGTCACGAGGGCGACGATCCGGGCGGTCAACGGGTTGACGGCGCGCTGGGCCCGCACGGTCGAGGACGGCACCGTGCTCTCCGCGCCCGCGGTGTGGCCGCTGCTCGCCCTCCTCGCGGACGGCGCCGGGGGCGCGGCCCGCGGCGAACTCGCCGACGCGGTGGGGCTGCCCGCGGACCGGGCGGGAGCGGCGGCACGGGAGTTGCTGCCCTGGCTCGCGGGCCTGCGCGGCCTGGACGCGGCCGTGGGGCTGTGGACCAAGCGCACCCTGGAGCTGCGGGAGGCGTGGCGCGCCGGGCTGCCCGCCGGGGCGCACGGGGTGCTGACCGGGGACGCCGGCGCCGACCGGGCCGCCCTCGACGCCTGGGCGGCCGGGCGGACCGGCGGGCTGATCACGGGCATGCCGGTGCAGGTGACGGACCGGACCGAACTGGTGCTGGCCGGTGCGCTGGCGATGCGCACGCGGTGGCTGCGGCCGTTCCGCGAACAGCCCCTGTGCCCGGAGGGCGGACCGTGGGCCGGGCGGACACTGCTCGGGCTGTGGCGCCGCGGCGAGGTGCTGGACCGGATCGGCGTCGCGGACACCGCGCACGGCTTCGTCACCGAGCTGAAGGTGCTGGGCGGCAACGCGCTGGACGTGCATCTGCTGCTCGGCGAGGAGCACATGACACCGGGTCAGGTGCTGGCCGGGGGCGTGGACGTCCTCGCCGGCCGGTGTTCCGTCGTGCCCGGACCGCGACTGCCGTACGGCGAGGCGGGTCCGGGCCTGCGGGTCGTGCGCGAGCGGTCCGCCCGGCCGCGGCCGCCGGTGCTGGACGTGACGACGGCGGCGTACGGCCTCACCGGCGGCCACGATCTGCTGGAGCGGCACGCGCTGTTCGGCCTCACCACGGCGCGGGAGGACCGGGCCGGGCACTTCCCCGGCGTCAGCGCCTTCCCGCTCGCCGTCGGCTCCGCCCGGCAGACCGCGATGGCGAGGTTCGCGGCCCTGGGCTTCGAGGCGGCGGCGGTGACGGCGATCGGTCTGCCCGGCGCGGGATTCCCCCGGCTGCGCTGGCTCGTCACCACCGTGGAGGCCGCCTACGACCGCCCGTTCGGCTTCCTCGCCGTGCACCGCCACACGCGGCTCGTCCTCGCGGCGGGCTGGGTCACGGACCCGGAGCCCTTCCGCGAGGACGAGGACATTCACTGGAGCGAGGGCTGACGTAACGTCAGAACTGCAGGGCCCAGGCGTCGATCCGCCCGGTGTCCAGGTTGGCGTTGTCGCTCACCCGCAGCTTCCAGGTGCCGTTGGCGGGCTCCGCGGAGGCGTTGACCGAGTAGGTGGTGGCGATGTTGTCCGAGCTGCCGCCGGTGCCGTAGCCCTTCAGCGTGTACGCCGTGCCGTCGGGCGCGATCAGCTGGACCTGGAGGTCGCCGATGTAGGTGTGGACGATGTTCACCTCGACGGCGAGGGTCGCGGGCGCGTTGCCGGAGATGCCGGAGACGGTGATCGGGGACTCGACGGTGGCGTTGTCGTTGATCGCGTGGTCAGCGGTGTTCTCGAACCGCGGTCCGGGCGGGGTGGTGGTGCCGCCGCCGACGTACAGCAGCCGGTTGGGCGATCCGGTGCCCGGGTTGGTGACGACGTTCGGGGTGGCGGCGGTCGTCAGCGCGGAGGACACCTGGGCGGGCGTGGCCGTGGGGTTGTCGGCCAGGTAGAGGGCCGCCGCGCCGGCCACGTGCGGGGTCGCCATGGACGTGCCGGAGATGGTGTTGGTGGCGGTGTCGCCGCTGTTCCAGGCGGAGGTGATGGACGAGCCCGGGGCGAACAGGTCGAGGACCGTGCCGTAGTTGGAGTAGCTGGCGCGGGCGTCGGAGGAGGTCGTGGCGCCGACCGTGATCGCCTCGGTGACGCGGGCGGGCGAGCGGGTCGAGGCGTTGGTGTTCTCGTTGCCCGCCGCGACGGCGAAGGTGACCCCGGTGGCGATGGCGTTGCGTACGGCGGTGTCGATCGCGGTGTCGGCGCCGCCGCCGAGGGACATGTTGGCGACGGCCGGCTTGACCGCGTTCCGGGCGACCCAGTCGATGCCGGCGACGACCTGGGCGGTGGTGCCGGAGCCGGAGTTGTTCAGCACCCGGACGCCGACGATCCGCGCCTTCTTGGCGACGCCGTACGCGCTGCCCGCGACGGTGCCGGCGACGTGGGTGCCGTGGCCGTGGCCGTCCTGGGCGACGTTGTCGTTGTCGATGGCGTCGTAGCCGTTGGCGGCGCGGCCGCCGAAGTCGCTGTGGCTGATGCGGACGCCGGTGTCGATGACGTACGCGGTCACGCCCTGCCCGGCGGAGTCGGGGTAGGTGTACGCGTTGTTCAGCGGCAGGGCGCGCTGGTCGACGCGGTCCAGGCCCCAGGAGGGCGGGCTGGGCTGGGTGGCGTCGATGCTCAGGGTGCGGTTCTGCACGACGGAGGCGACGGCCGGGTCGGCGGCGAGCCGCTTCGCCTCGGTCTCGGAGGCCTCGATCGCGTAGCCGTTGAGCGCCTTGGTGTAGGTGCGCTCGATGACCGCGCCGTACTTCTTCGCGAGGGCGCGGCCCTCGGCGGAGCCGGAGCGGGCCCGGTCGGCCTTGAGGGTCACGATGTAGCTGCCGGCGACGGCGTTCGCCGCGTCCTCGTACTGGATGCGGCCTTCGGCGGCGGCGGGCGGCGCGGAGACGAGGCCCGCGGCGACGGCCGCGGTGCTCGCGAGGGCGAGGGCGGCCAGTCTTCGCCGGGTGGTGCCGTGGGGAGTACGCATCACTGCCATCTGAGGGGTCCTCCTCATCGGTGGTGCGTGGGTGGGGTCACGCGCCGAATGGCAGGATCATGTCAACCCGGTCGCCACACGGTCGCGTCAGCCGAAAGATTGAGGCCTCCACAGGAATTGCACAAGGGCTCTGCACAGATGGAACGGCGGCGCCTCAGATGTCGCGTGAGCCGCCGCCACCTCCGCCGGAGGCGGAACGCGCCTCCGGCGAAGGCGGGCCGGGAGCCCTCGTTCCCTCGTCAGGCGTCGAAGCCGGTGTCCCGGGTGCGCTTCTCCCAGGCCGTCACCTCGCCGCGCACCCGGTCCAGGTGGTCGAGGACGGCGGTGACCGCGTCGTCGCCGAGCGGCAGGTGCAGCGGAGTCCGCTCGGCCTCCAGGGCGGCGCGGATCAGGGCCGCCGCCTTCGCCGGGTCACCGGCCTGGCTGCCGTCGCCGTTCGCCACGAACCCACGGGTCTGGGTGACCTTCGGGTACACCCCGCTGTCCGGGCTGAAGCCGGCCCGGTTGCCCTCGAACAGCGAGGTGCGGAAGGCCCCCGGCTCCACGATGACCACCTTGATGCCGAACTCCGCCACCTCGTCGGCGAGCGCCTCCGACAGGCCCTCCAGCGCGAACTTCGTCCCGCTGTACGCGCCGAACCCGGCGAACGACAGCTGCCCGCCCACGCTGCTCATCTGCACGATCGCGCCCGAGCGCCGCTCCCGCATGTGCGGCAGCACCGCCCGGACGAGCGCCGCGGGCCCGAAGACGTGCAGGTCGAACAGGGCCCGCAGCTCCTCGTCGGTGGTCTCCTCCACGGCACCCACGTGCGTGCGGCCCGCGTTGTTGACCAGGACGTCGATCCGCCCGTGCCGGGCCACCACGTCCCGCACGGCGCCTTCCGCGGCGGCCGTGTCGGTGACGTCCAGGCGCAGCGCCTCCATCTGGTCGGGATGCGCGGCCACCAGATCGTCCAGCGCCTCCGTGCGCCGCGCGGCCCCCACCACCACGTCCCCGGCGGCCAGCGCCGCCTCGGCGATCGCCCGCCCGAAACCGCTGCTCGCGCCCGTGACCAGCCAGACCTTGCTCATGTGTCCGCTCCTCTTACGACTGTTGTGACGCGAACAAGCCTGCGGGGAAACGATGTTGTCCGTCCAAGATCTCCGGTGATAACCGTGAGGCATGACAACGGACGTGCACAGCAAGGGACTTCGCGCCTTCGTCACCGTCGCCGAGGAACTGCACTTCACCCGCGCGGCCGACCTGCTGTACGTGTCGCAGCCGGCCCTCAGCAAGCAGATCCGCTCCCTGGAGCGCGAGCTGGGCGTGGAGCTGTTCCGGCGCGACCGGCACAGCGTGGCGCTCACCGAGGCGGGCGAGGCACTGCTGCCGCACGCCCGGCGGGCACTGCAGGCCTGGGAGGAGGGGGCCGGCGCGGTCGCGCGGGTCCGGGCCGCCCGGCGGACCACCCTCGTGGTCGGCATGAGCACCAGCCCCGGCCGGGGCGGGCTGCTCCCCGCGATCCGCTCCCGCTTCTCCGCCGCGCACCCCGAGGCCACCGTACGCCTGCGCCAGGTGAGCTGGGAGGACCCGACCGCGGGCCTCGCGAACGGCGACGCCGACGTCGCCTTCGTCTGGCTGCCGCTGCCCGGAGCCGGCCGCTACGCCTGGACCGTCGTCGCCGAGGAACCCCGCCTGGTCGCCCTGCCCGAGACGCATCCCCTCGCCGCCCGCCCCGAGGTGGACTTCGCCGACCTGCTCGACGAGCCCTTCCTCGCCCTGCCGCCGAGCGCCGGCGTCCTGCGCGACCACTGGCTCGCCCTGGACGCCCGGGGCGGCCGTCCCCCGCGCGTCGGCGCGGAGATCGCCGGCACCGAGGAGACGTACGAGGCACTCGTCGGCGGCCTCGGCGTGTGCCTGGTGGCGGAGGGCAACGCCCCGCTGCTCACCCTCGGCGGGGTCGTCACCCGCCCGGTCCGCGGCATCGGCCCGACCCGCTACGCCCTGGCCTGGCGGCGCGCGGACGGCGGGCGGGCGCTGGTGCGGGGGTACGCGGAGGCGTGCCGGCGGGTGCGGGACTCGGGAGCGCGTCACCGGGGAGTTCGCGGTGCCGCGTCCGGCCGGTGAACGAGTGCGGGCGACTCCCCCTCTTCCCCCCTGTGTACTTCCCGAGAATCATCCGGTTCGTCCGTCGCGCCACGGACCGGCGCCGCCGCCCCGGGGCGGCGCGCTCCCGTGTGGCCGCTGCCGGTGCTGTGGACCCTCGCCCTGGGCCTGTGGGGGCTGTCGCGGCAGGGCAGCGTATGGCGGGACGAGGCCGCGACCTGGCAGGTGGCCCGGCGGTCCACCGCCGAGATCTGCCACCTGCTGGAGAACGTGGACGTGGTGCACGGCTGCTACTACCTGCTGATGCACCTGCTGTTCTCGTGCTTCGGCGCGGGCACGACGACGCTGCGGCTGCCCTCGGTGCTGGCCATGGCCGTGGCGGCGGGGTGCCTGGCGGTCACCGGCCGGCGCCTGGCGGGCGCACGGGCGGGCACGGCGGCCGGACTGGCGCTCGGACTGCTCCCGGCGGTCCAGTTCCACCTCCAGGAGGGCCGCCCGTACGCCCTGGTGGCCGCCGGGGCGGGCGTGTGCACCCTCCTGCTGGTGACGGCGCTGCGCCGGCCGGTCCGCGCCCGGCACTGGCTCGCCTACGGCTGCGCTCTCGCCCTCGCGGGCCTGCTGAACTGGCTCGCGCTGCTGATCGTCCCCGCCCATCTGGCGACGCTGCTGCTGAGCCGCGCCGGACGCGGGGTCCGTATCCGCTGGACGGCCGCCGCCGCGACGGCGACGCTCTGCGTGCTGCCCCTGGTCCTCTTCAGCCGGACCCAGTCCCGGCAGGTGTCCTGGATACCGCCGCTGACCTGGCACACGCTGGTCGGACCCGCGGTCCTGCTGGCGATCGCGGGCGCCTGCGCCCTCGTGGCCCGGCCGCGCACGGCGCGCGTGACCCCGGTGACCGTCGGGCTGCCGCTGCTGGTGGTCCCTCACCTGGGCCTGGCCGGACTCTCCCTGGTCCAGCCGCTGTTCGTGGACCGGTACATCCTGTACAGCCTGCTGGGCCTGGCCCTCCTCGTCGGTGCCGCCGTGGACACGGCGGCCCGCGCCCTCACCCGCCGGAACCCGGCCGCGGCACGCCGCCTCCTGCCTGTGGTGCTCGCCCTCGCGACGATCGCCCTGCTGCCGCAGTCCCTCGCGAAGCGCTCCCCGGAGAGCCGGGTGGACGACGTCATGGCCATAGCCGCGGACGTACGCCGCGTGAAGCAGCCCGGCGACGCGGTCCTGTTCCTCCCGGCGGCCCGCCGCGACACCCAATCCGTCTCCCCCGGCTCCTTCAGCGGCCTGCGCGACGTCGCGCTGCGCCGGACCCCCGAGGAATCCGGCACCCTGAAGGGGGTCGAGGCCGGCCCGGAGCGGATACGGGCCGCCCTGCTCGGCCACCGCCGCGTCCTGCTGGTCACGGACGCCGCCGCGGTGGCGAGACCGGTGACGGCCGAGCGGGAACGGGTGAAGTCGTCCGTGCTGAGCACGTACTTCCGGCCGGTGTACGACGAGGAGACCAGGGGCCGGAGACTGACCGTGTACGAACGCCTGGAGCGCCGGCCCGTCCCCGGCCCGGTGGGGATCAGAGCGCGGTGAACGCCATGATCAGCACGTCCCGGTACCCCGGCGCCTCGTCGTCCTCGGGACGCACCGCCGTGACCGCGTGCAGGGTGCGGCGGTCGTCGCCGAGCAGGATGTCGCCGGGCTCGGAGAGGGTCGTGGTGAGCAGGAGCCGGCCGTCTTCCGTGGAGACGGAGCTCTCCCCGCCGGTCACGTTGCGCCGGCCGACCAGCAGCGACGTGATGAAGGTGACGCCGTCCTTGTGCCGGCCCTCCGGAGTCGGCTCACCGGCCTCGTCCCTCGTCGCGACGGTGCGGACGGGAGTCACCTTGATGTTCCACTTCCTGGTGCCCTCGACTCCGCTGAAGATCGCGGCCAGGTTCGTCAGCACGCCGCGCAGGACGGGTCCGCTCACGAACTCCTCGGTGAGCGGCTCGTAATACCGGTCCACCCCGCCGTGCAGTTTGTTGACATCGGCTTCCTGGCGGTACGGGCCGTGCGGAAGCCGAACGAGGTCGCCGGAGTCCATGTCGAGGTCGAACTGGCCGTATCTGCGGTAGCGGTAGGTGCCGCCGTCGGCCATGTAGGGGTCGCGCCGAAGGGCCTCCCAGTGCGCGGAGAAACGGGCCCACTCGTCGGGCGAGACGCCCGTCAGCGCCGAGAAGGCGTCGTGCCGGACGAGGTGGGCGCCGGAATCGGCCAGGTCTTCGGTCGCGGTGAGCGCGGTGAGCGCGGTGTCACCGGCCGGCTCTGCGGTGATCATCGGGTCACTCTCCCCAGTCCTCTTCGACCTCGGGCGCGAGCGCGATCACCACGGGGTCGAGCGCCACGATCTCCAGCTCGATACGGCAGCCCACACACTCGAGGATCTCGTTGAGCCGCACCGTTTCGCCGATCTCCACCGACTCCTCGCACTTCGGGCAGGCGGGTGCAATGGCCGTGGTCATGTGATGTTCTCCTTCCGGTCGGTCAGCCATGCCTTTTCTGACGGAGGACATCGGGGAATGCCCTTCAGGAGAGCACCGGAATTCCCTTCGAGTGACCCACCTGGTTGACGCACCGTCGTGGGTCAGAAACTAGCCCGGCCACCCGGGTTGTTCGTCCGCGTCGCAACTACCCCGCGCGTGCGGCTCACCGGCCGGATCACCTGCCGGGTAATCACGCCGACTAGGCTGGGAGGGGCCTTCGCACCGTCGGACCGGTCATGGCGCCGCAGGCCGACGGCGCGCGCCGCGGTTCAGTCGTTGCCGTGGTTGTCGCGCGGGTCGGTGACGATCCGGACCGGCGCCTCGGCGGCCGGGACGTGCTGCTGGACCGACACCGACGCCCGGGCGGCGTAGGCGACGGTGAAGCAGCCCGGCAGCGCGCCGAGGACCAGGACCGAGGCGGCGGACAGGGCGATACGACGCATGAGCTGACTCCTTCGTGGGCGCCGGTCAGGGCGGCTCACCGTGCGGTCTCGGGCACGTTCATGGAAGAGAACAGGTCGTCCGCGGCCGAGCGGTGCCGGCGGGCCAGCTCGATCTGCCCCCGGGTCTCGGCGGTGCGGGCGAGGTCCCACAGCGCGCACGCCTCGTCGTAGCGCAGCTCCATGCGGCAGGCGATCTCGTGGGCCAGCAGCTGCTGGGCCCGCGCCAGTTCCAGCTCCCCTTGCGCGTAGCGGACCCGTCCCGCGGTGAGGTGCACGCTGGCGCGGTGGATGTCGTCGGTGCGGCCGGCGGCCCTGGTGAGCGCGTGGTCGGCGGTGAGCGCCGCCTCCTTCAGCTCGCCCATGCGGGTCAGCACGTCGGCCCTGCGGGCCAGGACGAGCGGCAGCACCGAGGGCATGCTGATCCGCTCGCAGCGTTCCAGCGCCGCGTCGGCCCGGTCGAGCGCCTCCTCCAGGCGGCCCAGTCCCTCCATCGCCTGCGAGAGATTGCTCAGCGCGTCCACGGACAGCTGGATCTCCTGGATCGAGTCGAAGACGGCCAGCGCCCGCTCCGCCGACTCCGCCGCCTCGTCGAAGCGCCCCAGGCGCACCTGGATCAGGCTCAGCATGCTGAGCGAGGAGCCGCCGAGCCGGGTGAGCCCCAGCTCCTTGGCACGCCGGCTGACCTCCTGGTTCAGCTCCAGTGCGCGTTCCAGCTCCCCCATGCTGTTGTAGGCCTGGCCCAGGCGGGCCTGGCACGCGGCCTCGCTGTGCTCGTCGGCCATGCGCCGGGACAGTTCCACGGCCTCCTCCAGCCGGGCGATGGCATCGCCCAGCTGCCCGAGGCGCCATTTGCCCATGGCGAGATTCGTCAGGTTCAGCCGGGTGAGCGCCAGGTCCCCGAGCTGTCGCGCCGCGCTCACGCCCTTCTCCAGGGCCTCGTTCGCGCTGGCGTCGTAGGCGCGGACGCTGGAGTGGAAGCCCAGCTCGCGCGGCAGCCGCGCGGCGTGCCACAGCAGGCCCTCGTCGTACGCGGTGTCCACCGCCGCCAGCATGCCGTCGCGGTGCTGGTCGAGCCACTGCAGCGCCTGGTCCTTGTGGTCGAACTCGGTGCGGGCGCCGCTCGCCTCGGCGCCCTCGCCGACGCTGCGCCGGCCGGGGAACAGCGTGTCGCCCGCGTGTTCCGCCATGTGCACGTAGTGATCGAGCAGCCGGCGCACCGCCTGCCCGACCTCCCGGGCCCGCTCGTCCTGCGCGACCCGCTGGACGAAGCTGCGCACCAGGTCGTGCAGGGCGTACACCCCCGGCTCCCTGGCCTCCAGCAGCCGCACGTCGACGAGTTCCTCCAGGACGCCCTCGGCCGTCAGGGCGTCGGTGTCCAGCAGCGCCGCGGCCTCCTCGGTGTCCAGGTAGCGTCCGGGGTGGTGTCCCAGCAGCAGGAACGCGGTGCGCTGGTCGTCGGGCATGGACTGGTACGACAGCAGAAGGGCGCCTGCCACCCCCCGGCCCTCGCTGGTGAGTTCGTCCAGCCGCCGGTTGTGGTCCCGCAGCCGTTCGACGAGCCGCCGGATGGTCCAGTGCGGGCGGTTCGCCAGCCGGGCCGCGGCGATCCTGACCGCCAGCGGCAGGCCCCCGCACAGCTGGAGCAGTTCGCGGGCCGCGTCGGGCTCGTCGCGGACCCGTTCGCTGCCCAGCGTGCTGAGCAGGATCTGGTGGCTGTCGGACTCCGACAGGGCGCCCACGGAGAGCCATTCGGCTCCGTCGAGGCCGGTCAGCCGGGGGCGGCTGGTGATCAGCACGAGACTGTCGGAGGAGGCGGGGATCAGCCCGCGCACCTGCTCGGACGCGGCGGCGTTGTCCAGGAGCAGCAGCATGCGGCGTCCCCGGATGTACGACTGCCATCGCGCGGCGCGGCCGGCCGGCACGGTGGGGATCTCGTCGCTGGGCACGCCGGCGGCGGCGAGCAGGTCGCCCTGGGCGTCGAACGCGCTGAGCGGTGTCTTGCCCGGGGTGAAGCCGTGCAGGTCGATGAAGAGCTTGCCGTCCGGGTAGCGCTCGGCGAGCTGGTGGGCGGCGCGGACGGCCAGCGCGGTCTTGCCGCTGCCGCCCATCCCGTCCAGGGCCAGGACCGTCGGCACCCGCTCCATGGCCCGTTCGGCCGCGTCGCAGATCCACCGCAGTTCGGTGCTGCGGCCCGAGAAGTCGCGGACGTCGAAGGGGAGCGCGTACGGGGCGTCCGCGGGCTCGGGCGGGGCGGGGGACGGGGGGCGCGGGCGTTCCGGCAGGCTGAGCGAGCGGTCCTGGCGCAGGATGCGTTCGTGCAGCTCGGTGAGCTCGACCCCCGGGTCTATGCCGAGTTCGTCGGCGAGGTGTCTGCGGGCGCGGGCGAACTCCTCCAGGGCTGCGGCCTGTTGGCCCGAGCGGTAGAGGGCGAGCATGAGCCGGCTGCGCAGCGTCTCGCGCAGCGGGTGTTCCTCGACGAGGGCGCGCAGCTCGCCGGTGATCCCGGCGGCCTCGCCCGCGGCGATGCACAGGTCGTAGAGCTGCTCGGCCGCGGTGAGCCGCTGCTCCTCCAGGGCGGCCGAGGCGGCGTCGATCACCCGGCCGCCGTCCCCCGACAGCACCGGGCCCCGCCACAGGGCCAGGGCCTCACGGAACCGTGCGGCGGCCCGCTCCGGCTCCCCCGCCTCCAGCGCCGCTCTGGCCTGGCCGAGCAGGTGCTGGTGGCGCAGCAGGTCGAGTTGCCCGGTGTCGACGACGGCGCGGTAGCCGGGCCCGTCGGTGACGATGACGTCCGGGCCGCACGGGATGCGGCCGCGCAGCTTGGCGACCACCTTGCGCACCTGGTGCTCGGCGCTGTCCGGTGGCTCCTCGTTCCAGCCGGCGGCGACCAGACGGGAGACGGGCACGACGCGCCCGGCCTCCAGCAGCAGCATCACCAGCACGCGCCGTTGCAGTGCCCCGCTGACCGGCACGGGCTCCCCGCCGCTGCGGACTTCCAGTGAACCCAGCACGGCGAACTCCGGTCTGGGAGTGATGCCGTCCTGTTCGCGCCTCGACGTCCCAGCCTGCACCCCTTACCCTCCCCCCGGACGGAAGACCCGCTCCCCGCGAGACTAGATCATGGGTGCAGGGCATCACCAGGCATTGCGGAAGGGCCTTGCCGACCGAGGGTTTTCCCTCGGGTGGGGCGGGCGCGGGGGAGGCTGGGAGACACCCCTAGTCCCGGGCGGGGGGCCGCAGGCGCAGGCCGTGCATGCCGTTGTCCACGGCGAGCACGGTGCCCACCGAGGCGGACGACAGGGGGCTGGCCAGGTAGGCGATCGCGCCCGCGACCTCGTCGGCGGTCACCAGGCGCCCGGTCGGCTGGAAGGCGTCGAGGGCGGCCCGGGCGGCCACGGGGTCGGCCGTGTGCCGCAGCGAGCGGTCGATCCACGGGGTGTCGGCGGAGCCGGGGGCGACGCAGTTGACCCGGATGCCCTCGCGGACGTGGTCCGCGGCCATGGCCAGGGTGAGCGCGTAGACCGCGCCCTTGCTCGCCGAGTAGAGCGCTCGCTGCTGCACGCCGGCCCAGGCCACGATCGAGCAGGTGTTGACGATGGCCGCGGCGGGCGAGCGGCGCAGGTGCGGGACGGCGTGCCGGGCGACCCGGACCATCCCGATCACGTTGACGTCCAGTACGCGCGCCCACTCGTCGTCGCTGTTCGCGGTGACGTCCCCGACGGCGCCGATGCCGGCGTTGTTGACCACGACGTCCAGCCTGCCGAACCGCTCGACCACCGTCTCGACGGCGGCCTGCACCTGGGCGTCGTCGGTGACGTCGGCCTGGACGCCGAAGATGTCGTCGGGAAGTCCCTCCGGCTTCAGGTCGAGCGCGGCGACCGTCGCTCCCCTGCCGCTCAGCAGCTTCGCGGTGGCCAGTCCGATTCCTGACGCACCGCCGGTGACGAGCGCGACCAGTCCCGTGAAGTCACTCACTGGTTCTCTCCTGTGCATGTCGGGGTATCCGGCGAGAATTCCCGGTCCGGTAATTCTCCGGGGCCCGAACCTAGCCCGGACTTTCGTTTTCTTCGTCCACGTGCCGATTACGAGAGCCGGGAGCGGATGTGTCGCGCCGGCACAGTTCCCGGAGTGCCGCGCGGGCGATCGTGTCGTTCTGCCGGAAGAACGCGTCATTGCTCCGCGGGGACGGAAAACGGCCGGAGGTCAGCACACTTCCCGCGAACAGGATTCCCGCCCCGAAGCGACGGGGGTGGGGGGTTCCGTCGGCACGCTTCAGGCGGTGCGAGGAATCGGTGTCGATCAGATGCGCGGTGTCGATGACACCGGTGGGATACCGGTCTCCGCCGGGGGCCGAGGAGAACTCCTCCCTGATCTCGTCGCGCCGCAGGAGACTGCGCAGGGACGGGTCGCTCACGCGGGGCAGTGTCCGCTCGGGGAGCCGGGCCTCGATGAGGTACCGGGCGGTGACCGACGCGCTGACATTGCACGAGCGCGCCCGGAACAGCCCCTCGTGAGGGGTGACGGTCATCTCCGCACCGAGGAACCTGACGATGCCGGCGCGGGTCAGGGCGAGCAGTTCCTCCAGCCGCGGTCCGGGCGGTCCGCTGGTGAGAAAGCGGCACAGGTCGAGGAATCGGGGCAGGTCGTGTCTCCAGGAGGCGGGAGTGAGTCTTCGCTCGCCGACGAGTTCGACGAGTGCGGCGAAGGCGGAGCTGAGACCGTGCAGCATCGCGAGGCTCGCGCTGTAGCGGGGATCGCGCCCGCGGCGCACTCCCGCGGCGAGGTGATCGGTCATCCAGCGCTGCAGGGCGTCCAGGTCGGCGAAGTGGCGGCCGGCCAGCGGGTGGGCGGTTTCCGCCAGGTCGATGCGGTCCTCGTCGTACCGCACCGCCTGATCGACCAGCTCCTTGAGCTGCGGTCCCTCCCAGTCGAGGGTGTCGAGGCGGTGCAGGAACTCGGAGGCGTCGATGTTCAGCAGTTCCGGGTGCGAGGCGGCGAGCTCGCGGTAGCCGGCGTGGGTGACTTCGCGGACGATCAGCGGCCAGATGTCCATGGCGAAGTCCAGGGGGCGGTCGCCGAGGGCGGCCAGGGCCGCGGCGTCGAGGTGGCCGCACGGTCGCGGGGGCGGTCCGGTCAGGCTGTAGTGCGTCTTCGACCAGTACGGCACGCCGCGCCGCGAGCCCACGAAGAGGACGGGTTCCGCACCGGACGGCTCGTACCGCAGCTCGCCCGAGTCGTCACGGCGGAACGTGCCGCCGCGTCCGGAGGTCAGCAGCACGGCGGTGTCGATGAAGCACAGTCCGAGCCCGCGCACGATCACCGGTTCGCCGGCGGGTATGCGGTCGTAGTCGTGGTCGGCGCTCGATCCCGAGGGCAGGTAACCCAGGCCGTGGGCGGCCGCGTACTCCGTCAGGCGCATCTCTTCCGCGTCCGGCGCGACATCGGCGTTGCCGTGGGCGAACAGCACGACGTCGGCGTCCACCGGGGGAAGGCCGTCCGCCAGCACGACGCGTTGCCGGCCGCAGGGAAGGTCGCGCACGTCGACGGCCCGGCCCTCGTGTGGCGCGACCCGCACCTGGGGCATGCCGTTGCGCACCGACTGCCAGAAGACCCACGACAGATAGTCGCTCTGCGTCCGGCGCGTGGTGAACCAGCCGTCCCGCATTCTCCTCGCCTCGGCCGGTGTGGAGGGGGCGAGCCGGAATCCCGGGGGCGACGACAGGCGGCCCGCGGCCACCTCCCGGGCCCATTCGCCGAGCGTGGGACCGGAGACGACCGGGCCTTCGCAGGCGACGGTCTCGTCGGTGAACATCGTGCAGTCCTCGGATGTGGTGTTCATCCAGAGCAGCGGGGACTGCCGGGACCGCCAGATGCGACCGCCCCCCGGCGGACAGGGGTCGATGACGTGGACGGTGATCGTCCGGTCCGGCGCGCACGTGGCGGCGTTGGCGACGAGACGTTCGAGAAGTGAGGTGCCCCGTGGGCCGGCACCGATGATGGCCACGGTCGGTGGTCTGGTCATGTTCTCCGCTCCTGTGCCTCGCTCGGGGTCGGGGTCGGATCGTGCGCGTGTTGCTCGCGGGGAGGTGTCGCGCCGGCTTCTCGTCGCGCGTGTACGCGTCTCACGGTGGCCGAAGCGGCCGGGAGCCGCAGTCGACGGGCGTCCACTCCGGTTCCCGGCCGTTTCCGGCACCGTTGTCACCACCGAAGCGGACAGGGGCCGCGTCAGCCCGGCACGCTCGTCAGCGGGGTACCGGACGGCCGGCCCGGGGCGGCAGGCGCGCAGGACGGGTCGGCGGCGAGCATCATCAGCTGGGCGAACGTCGGGTTCGACCCGGCGGGATCGCCGCCGGCCCGGCGCCACTGGCGGTACTTGGCGGCGTAGCTGATGACGGTCTCCTTGCCCTTGCGCGAGCGGGGGCGGGTGAACGCGCCGGCCCACAGGCCGTCCCACGCGGCGTAGGCCGGGTCCCGCAGCATGACCCGGTGGGCCCGGGCGAGGTTCCAGTGCGGTATGCCGGTGTTCAGGTGGTGGACCAGGTGGTACCGGTCGTTGTGACGGCTAATCAGGAACCGCTCCAGGAACCGGCCGTGGCGGTTGCGGGTCAGCAGCACCGGCTGCCGCTCGCTCTCCGGCATCGGGTAGTGCTCGGCCAGTTCGGCGAGCCAGCCGATGGCCGCGTTGGTGGTGAACAGCGGGACGAACCAGAACAGGGCCAGCTCCGGCAGCCACCCGAACCAGGCGCAGACCGCGGCGATGACCGCCCACTGGGCGAGCAGGACGGCCCGCTCGACCCGCAGGCTCACCGGCACCGAGACGGTGACCTGGGAGGCGTCGAAGAAGAGCCGCTCACGGGCCACGTACCGGATGTAGCCGAAAGCACGCAGACCGAGCGCCGACATCACCAGGTACTTGTAGAAGAAGTACCGGTCGGAGCGCTCGGTGTCGTACAGCCCGCACTCGATGTGGAAGCTGTAGTCGGGGTCGTTCTCGGCGTCACCCAGGTTGCGGTGGTGGTTGCCGACGTGCGAGCTGCGGTAGGGGCCGAGCAGGTGCCACACCAGGTACCCGGAGAGCACCGTGCCGCCGAGCAGGTTGAGCGTCTTGTTGCGGGCGAGCACCTTGTGGGACGACTCGTGCAGGAAGTGGGCGAGGAAGCGCTGGGTGGAGCCGATGACGACCAGGGCCACCGGATAGAACCAGTACGATCCCGCGACGCAGAGAGCTACGGATGCGGCGATCAGTGCGTACTCGAAGAGGATTGCCAGCGGGCCGTGGTGGTTGTCGAGCCGACAGAGCTCCCGGAGTTCCTTTCTGACCGCGGGAGCCAGTCGGTCGAAGTTCAGTTGCTCTATTGCGGACATGCCCGTCCTTCGGTCTGCACGCACCATGCAATGCGTTCTTTCGGATGGAGGGAGACGCCGGGCGGCGCCGTCTGACGGACGCTATACGCGCAATGTCTCCCGGCACGTCTGCGGCAGGTTTATCCACCAGGGTGCGTGGCATTTACGGGACTCCCCCGCGGCTAGTCATCTCGCTTATTCGGTCCGGCCCGCCGCCGTGCCAGCATTGACGCCCGCGCGTAATCACACACTGCCCGCATCACCCACCCTCTCGTCAAAAACCTCCGGAGGTCCGCGCCATGAAATCCGTGCTCATCCTCTCCTGGATAGCCATCGGCAACGTGCCCGCCGCGGTCGGGGAGCTCCGGGCCCGCGACCTGCGGCCGGTGCTGGTCTCGAACCTGCCCGACGACCCCAACGCCGGCCTCTGCGACGACCACATCGTGTTCGACTGGGACAGCGAGGACCTCGACACCCTCACCGCCCGGATCGACGAGCGCGGCATCGTGCCGATCGCCGTCGTCAGCATGATCGAGAAGCTGATCGAGTGGAACATCGCGCTCACCACGCACTACGACCTCCCCGGTGGCGGCACCAGCCGCGCCGTGCTGGCGAGCAAGACCCTGGTCCGCGAGCACATGCGCGCCCTGGGCCTGTCCCGCATCAAGTTCACCGGCGACCCGCGGACCGTGGACTTCTTCCCCGCCATCGTCAAGCCCGCGCGGGAGTCGTCGGCCTCCTACCTGGTCAAGCGGGTGGACGACCGGGAGGAGCTGCTCGCCCATCTGAAGCACCTGGAGGAGTCCGGGGCGGGCGGTGTGGAGCTGATCGCCGAGGAGTTCCTGCCGGGCACCGAGTTCTCCGTCGACGGCCCCGTGGTCAGGGGCCGCTTCCATCCGCTGCTCGCGGTCGAGAAGCCCGACCACGACGACGTCAAGCACCATGACGCGGGACTCGAGTTCCACCCGCCGCAGCAGGACCACGTGCGCGAGGGCGTGCGGGTGCTGTGCGAGGCGATCGACACGCTGTGCGCCGACCGCGGCCTCGACCAGCTCTGGCTGCACTTCGAGGGCCGCAGCTCGCCGGACGGCCGGACCGAGCTGGTCGAGATCAACCTCCGGGCCGGCGGCGGCGAGATCCCGCGGTCGATCCAGGAGCTGTACGGCATCGACGTGTTCGAGGTCATCGTCTCCATGGCGCTGGGCGAGTACGCGCCGCGGGAGCTGCCGGCCCTGCGCGAGCGGCCGATGATCGGCTGGATGGACGTGGAGGCCGAGGAGATCGGCACGGTCGAGATCACCACCACCGAGGAGGAGCTGCTGGCCCTGCCCGGCGTCCTCCACGTGCGGCTGAACAACGGGTTCCGGGTCACCCGGCTGGACATGGAGAACTTCTTCTTCACCTTCGCGATGACCGCCGGCTCCGTGGCCGGGCTGCGCGAGCACGCGGCGCGGGTCCTCGACACCCTCGAGTACCGCGTCCGGCCGTGACCGGCCGCCCGGGCGACGTCTGAAAGCCCGGCCCCCACACCGCGCGTGTGGGGGCCGGGCTTCGTCCGTGGCGCTCAGCCGTCCGCCGCGACCATGCCGGCCGTGAGCGTGGCTCCGTCGGCCTCGTCGACCAGCAGGAACGAGCCGGTGCGCCGGTGGTCGGCGTAGTCGTCCAGCGGCAGCGGCGAGGCCGTGCGCAGCGTGACGCGGCCGATGTCGTTGGCCCGCAGCGCCCCCGGGCCGGGCAGACGGCGCAGGGTCTCCAGGTCGAGGACCGAGTCGAGCGAGCGGACCTGCGCCTTGACCACGGCGGTGCCGTGGCGCAGCAGCACCCGGTCGCCGGCGCGCAGCGGCCGGTCGGCGACGTGGCAGACGGTCGCGGACACGTCCTGGGTGAGCCGCGGGGCCTGTCCGGCCGCGGCGATGAGGTCGCCGCGCGCGACGTCCACGTCGTCGGCCAGGCGGAGCGTCACCGACGCGCCGGCGCGGGCGGCGTCGACGTCGAGCTCGCCGAGCCGGTCGATCCCGGCGATCGTCGTCCGCTTCCCCGAGGGCAGGACGAGCACGTCGTCGCCGGGACGGAACACGCCGGAGGTGATCTGGCCGGCGTAGCCGCGGTAGTCGCGGAACCCGTCGGTCTGCGGCCGCAGCACGTACTGCACCGGCATCCGCGCCGGGGCGGCGGAGGCGTCGCGGTCGGCGTCGACCGTCTCCAGGTGTTCGAGCAGCGTCGGGCCGGTGTGCCAGTCCATCCGCCCGGACGGGTCCACGATGTTGTCCCCGCGCAGGGCGCTGACCGGGATCGCCGTCACGGCGGTGACGCCGAGCGCGCGGGCGTACCGCGTGAACTCGTCGGCGATCCGGGCGAAGCGGTCCTCGGCGTAGCCGACGAGGTCCATCTTGTTGACGGCGAGGACGACGTGCGGCACCTTCAGCAGGGCGGCGACGGCGGCGTGCCGGCGGGTCTGCTCGACCACGCCGTGGCGCGCGTCCACCAGCACGACGGCGACCTGTGCGGTCGAGGCGCCGGTGACCATGTTGCGGGTGTACTGCACGTGTCCGGGCGTGTCGGCCAGGATGAAGCGGCGCCTGGGCGTGGCGAAGTAGCGGTAGGCGACATCGATGGTGATGCCCTGTTCGCGCTCGGCGCGCAGCCCGTCGGTCAGCAGCGCGAGGTCCGCGCTGTCCAGCCCGCGCTCGCGCGAGACGCGCTCGACGGCGTCGAGCTGGTCGGCGAAGACCTGTTTGGTGTCGTGCAGCAGCCGGCCGACGAGCGTGGACTTGCCGTCGTCGACGGAGCCGGCCGTGGCGAGCCGCAGCAGCGATCCGGGCTGTGCGGCGGCGGTGTTCCGGGCCGTGAGCGGCACTGTGGGTGTGTGCATCTAGAAGTACCCCTCGCGCTTGCGGTCTTCCATGGCCGCCTCGGACAGTTTGTCGTCGGCTCGGGTCGCGCCGCGCTCGGTCAGCGTCGAGGCGGCGATCTCGGCGATGATCTCCTGCAGGGTCACGGCGGTGGATTCGACGGCGCCGGTGCAGGACATGTCGCCGACGGTGCGGTAGCGCACCCGGCGGGTGCGGACCGTCTCGCCCTCGGCGGGCCCGCCCCAGTCGCCGGCGGTGAGCCACATGCCGCCGCGCCGGAAGACCTCGCGATCGTGGGCGAAGTAGATCGAGGGCAGCTCGATGCGCTCGCGCTCGATGTACTGCCACACGTCGAGTTCGGTGAAGTTGCTCAGCGGGAAGACCCGCACGTGCTCGCCCGGGCTGTGCCGGCCGTTGTACAGCGACCACAGCTCCGGGCGTTGCCGCCGGGGGTCCCACTGCCCGAACTCGTCGCGCAGCGAGAAGACGCGTTCCTTCGCCCGCGCCTTCTCCTCGTCGCGCCGTCCGCCGCCGAACAGGGCGTCGAAGCGGTGGGTGTGCACGGCGTCGAGCAGCGGCACGGTCTGCAGCGGATTGCGGGTGCCGTCCGGCCGTTCGCGCAGCCGCCCGTCGTCGATGTAGTCCTGCACCCGTGCCACGTCCAGGCGGACGCCGGCGCGGGCGACGGCCCGGTCGCGGAACTCCAGGACCTCGGGGAAGTTGTGCCCGGTGTCCACGTGCAGCAGGCCGAAGGGGATCCTCGCGGGCCAGAAGGCCTTGGCGGCGATGTGCAGCATGACGATCGAGTCCTTGCCGCCGGAGAACAGCAGCACCGGGCGCTCGAACTGGGCGGCGGCCTCGCGGAAGATGTGCACCGCTTCGGACTCGAGCGCGTCGAGGTGGCCCGGCAGCGCCGAGCGCGGCGGGCGCAGCGCGCCGGCGGTGTCGACAACGGTCATGTCAGTCTCCTTCTCACAGTCCCCGTGCAGCGAGCAGCGCACGCACCTGCCGGACCGACTCGTCGATCGTGGTGTCCTGCGTGTGGAGGCGCAGATCGGGGTCGGCCGGCGCTTCGTAGGGGTCGTCGGCGCCGGTCAGACCGCTGATCTCGCCCGCCGCCTGCCTGGCGTACAGGCCCTTGACGTCCCGGCCGGCGCAAACCTCCACCGGGGTCGCCACGTGCACCTCCAGGTAGCCGACGCCGTGCGCCGTGTGCTGGTCGCGCACCGCGGCGCGGGAGTGCGCGTAGGGGGCGATGACGGGGGCCAGCACGGTCACGCCGTGCTCGGCGAGCAGCCGGGCGAGGAACCCGATGCGCCGCACGCTGGTGTCCCGGTCGGCCCGGGAGAAGCCGAGGTCCGGGGAGAGGGCGGCGCGGACCTCGTCACCGTCGAGCACCTGCACCCGGTGCCCTTCGGCCGAGAGCCGCTCGGCGAGTGCGGCGGCGATGGTCGTCTTGCCGGCGCTCGGCAGTCCGGTCAGCCAGACCGTGCCGCCCCGCCAGCGGGCCGGGCCGTCGTCGGTGTCGCTCATACCCGGACCTCCTCCCGGCGGGAACCGCCGCGCGCCACGGACGCGTCGGCGACGTGCACGGTGGTGCCGGCCCCCGCGAGCGCGCGGCTGACGGGGTGCGGGGTGCGTCCGTCGGCGATGCGCACGGTGGTGACGCCGCCGGTCAGTGCTTCACGGGCGGCGATGAGCTTGAGCGCCATGCCACCGGTGGCGGACGGGTCGGGCGCGCCGCTGGGGGCGATCCGGACGGTGCCGCGCACGCTGGTGGGGTCGGCGGGATCGGCGAGCACGCCGGGTGCGCCGGTGAGCAGCAGCAGCTGGTCGGCTCCGAGGGCGGCGGCGAGCGCCGCCGCGGCCCGGTCGGCGTCGACGTTGACGGGCTGATCGTGCTCGTCGATGGCCGGGGGCGAGACCACCGGTACGTGGCCGGCCCGGAGCAGGGTGCGCGGGAGTTCGGGGTGGACGGTGGTGATCCGGCCGCTGTGGTTGTCGCGGACCAGGACGGTGCGGCCGTCGACGACGGCGCGGACGGCGGCCTTGCGGCGGGCCCGCAGCATGCCGCCGTCCATGCCGGTGAGGCCGACCGCGGGCACGTGGTGGCGGGCGAGTTCCGCCACCAGCCGGGGTTTGACCGCGCCGGCCAGGGCGAGGACGACCACTTCGAGGGTGTCCGGGTCGGTGTAGCGGGTGGCCACGCCGTCCGGTGCGACCAGGGTGCGCTGCGGGACGTCGAGCCGGCCGGCCAGCCGGCCGATGTCGCCGGAGCCGCCGTGGACGAGCAGGATGGAGTGGCCCTCGTGGACCAGGCGGGCGATGTCGGCGCAGATGCCCGCGGCGTCGACGGCGGGGTTGCCACCGCATTTGACGACGGTCAGGGGTTTGGTGAGCACGCTTCTCTCCGGTTCGGCCGGGGCTACAGCGGGTGCAGGCCGGGGAAGGTGAGACCGAGGGTCTCGGGCAGGCCCATGCGGACGTTGAGGCTCTGCACGGCGTTGCCGGCGCCGCCCTTGACCAGGTTGTCCAGGGCACCGATGGCGCTCAGCCGGCCGGTGTCCTCGTCGAGGGCGAAGCCGACGTCGCAGAAGTTCGACCCCAGCAGGATCTTCGGGTCGGGGTAGCGGTGGATGCCGCGCTGGTGGGCGACGACCCGGACGAACGGCTCGTCGGCGTAGCACTCGCGGAAGGCCCGGCGCACGGCCTTGGCGTCGACCCCGGGGCGCGGGGTGACGTGGCAGAGCGTCTGGGCGCCGCGGACCGCCTCGACGCCGGTGGCGGTCATCGCGGTCGCCACGCCGAGGTGCTGGGAGATCTCGGCCTCGTGCCGGTGCCGGGTGGGCGCGAAGACGCGCATGACACCGCTGCGTTCGGCGTGCAGGTTGGCCGGGCCGGCCGTCGCGCCCGAGCCGCTGGAGCCGGTCCTCGCGTCCACCTGGGCGCCTCGCCCGGGGTCGATCAGGTCGTGCGCCACCAGGGGGTGCAGGGCGAGCACGGCGGCCGTGGCCATGCAGCCCGGCACGCTGATCAGGTCGGCGGTGCGCAGGCGCTCGCGGTACAGCTCCGGCAGGCCGGGGACGAAGTCGCCGAGCAGCTTGGGAGCCAGGTGCTCCTCGCCGTAGTAGCGCTCGAAGACCTCGGTGTCGTGGAGCCGGAAGTCGCCGGTCAGGTCGAGGACGACGGCGGCCCGCGAGCGCCACCGCTCGATCTGGGTCATCGCCACCCGGTGCGGCAGTGCCAGGAACACCGCGTCGCTCTCCGGGGCCTCGTCGGCCGAGCAGAACGCCAGCTCGGTGACGGAGCGCAGATGGGGATGGACACTGTCGATCCGCTTGCCGGGGAAGCGGGACGACACGGCGCCCACCACCTCGGCCTCGGGGTGCCCCAGCAGCAGCCGCAGCAGTTCCCCGCCGATGTAGCCGGCCGCGCCGACCACCGTCACGCGCAGCACGGCCACGCCCTCCTCACCCGCATACGTCGTAGCGCCACCAGCACGTCCTCCAGTTCGAACGGTCTTGACCTGTGCAAAGGGAAAGTTCGAGCCCGCCCGCTCGCCCCGCGGCCGCGGCGGTCGCCTGCCGCGGGGCTCGCCGGACCGGCGTCGGCGCCGCGCGGCCGCGGCGCCCCGGTCACCCGGCGGCGGCGAGGATGCCGAAGTTGCGGCGGGCGATGGACACGGCGAGGTCCTGTACGGCGAAGGCCGTCATGTAGTAGCCGTGCGGGGGGATGTCGGGGGTCAGCGTCAGCGTGAACGTCGTCTCACCGGTCCCGTCCGGCGCGATCCTGACCTTGCGCAGGTCCGGTTCGATCCGGCAGCCGGCGCGTCCGTAGCTGGCGAAGAACATGCCGACGCGCAGGATGCCGGGCCGGGCGTCGCGCACGGCCACCCGCACCTCGTTGACGGTGCCCTGCTCCGCTCCGTCCTCGGCGTGGACGAGCAGCGACGGGGAGTCGAACAGCCGGAAGGCGACGTCGCCGCAGCGGGTGCAGACGATGCCCTCGAAGTCGAGCGAGGTGGGCACCAGGGCACGCCGGCTGTAGCGCTCGGCGGGCCGCCCGCACTGGCAGCGCACGTGGCTGACGTCGGACAGGTCGATCCGGCCGCGCTCGCCGAAGTAGGCGAAGCAGTTGCTGAGTTCGTTCTCCGGGTCCTTGACGAACTGGGTGGCGATCGCCATGTCCAGCGACTGCAGGTCGTCCATCAGGCCGCGGATCACCGGGGTCCGGTCCTGGTGCACCGCCAGGTCCCGCCGGGAGACCTGGGTCTCGACCTTGGCGGCGAGCTTGCCCAGGCGGCCGCGGAGCGGGTGGTTGGGGGACAGCACCCCGCCGGCGAGGTACGCGGTGAGGCGGGCGGAGGCGGTCAGCAGCAGCTGCTCCGGCTCGACGGCGGGCGGCTCGGGTGTGGGGCCCGGGTCGTCGCCCATGCCGAACTGGACGTAGGCGGGGTAGGGCTCCGACGTGCCGATGCTCGCGTTGAGCGCCGCGGCGGAGGAGGCCTCCGCCAGGGCGGCGTCCGTCCAGACGAGGTTCTCCGGGCGGGCGGAGGCGTGCACCGTGATCGCGCCGACGACGTTGCGGGCGGTCCCGTCGATCGCGTTGAGCATCAGCTGGTACTTCGGGTCGTAGACGGCGGCGTCGGCGAAGGGGCTGTTGTTGCAGGAGCTGAGCACCACCTCGGCGGCGCGGATGTCCCGCAGCTGGATCAGCTTGTCCACGGGCTTGTAGCAGGTGGAGGTGGCGCAGATCGGGGCGACCAGGGCCGGGTTGCGTCCGACGGTCTCGTTCAGGCCGCAGATGGTGAAGTCGGCGAGGTTGATCGAGTCGTCCTTGCCGTGTCCCTGCAGCATCAGCCGCCGCCAGCGGGTGCCGAGAATCTCGGACTTGACGTCGGTGGTCCCCACCTCGCCCTCGTTGCGCAGGTGGATGCCGTCGCGGGTGAGACCGCGGTCGACGGCGGTGAAGAGACCGAGTTCGCGCACGTCCGGGGCCGGCACGACGTACTGCTTGGCGGTGAACCAGGCGAGGGAGGCCGCGTCCCGGCCGGTGAGGAACGACAGACGCACGTCCGGCCGGCGCGAGGCGGCGCGCACCAGCGGCCAGACGAGGTCCACGGTGAAGTGCTCGTAGAGTCCGGCGATCAGCAGGGAGTACGCCTCGGGCCGGCCGTTCTCCTCGGGGGCGAGCCGGTCGAGCAGGGCGGGGACCAGCTCCTCCTCGTCGATCCAGGTGCGGGCGCAGGGCGTGATGAGCGCGTGCAGCCCGGCCGGCAGGGTCTCGGGCCTGAGCACGACGCCGTACGTGCGGGCGGCCGGGCGGCGCACCTCCCCGTACAGGCCGGCCGAACGCTCGGCGGAGGCGGCCAGGTCGGCCCGTCCGCCGGTCCACACCGGGACGGACGCGGGCGAGTCCGCGGCGAGGAACTCCTCGACGGCGGCGGCGTACGGACCCGCGTCTTCGAGGACCGAGAACGGCGAGGTCATCAGGGTTGCCGTCCCGACGCCGGGACCGTGGGGCGCGGACTGCATGAGGTGTGGCTCCTTCGGGGAAAGTGGTGCGCTTGCGGGCGGGAAGGGTGGGTCCGGAACGCGGCGCGCCCCGGCGTACACAGCGCGGGGCGGGCCGCTCGCGGTGACGGTTACTCGCCCCAGTCCTCTTCGACGTCGGGGGCGAGGGCAAGCACCAGGGGGTCGAGCGCCACGATCTCCAGCTCGCTCCGGCAGCCCCCGCAGTCCAAGACCTCGTTCAGCCGGACCGAGTCGCCGATGCTCACCGGCTCCTCGCACGACGGGCAGGACCGGGCAGTCTTCGTGATCAAGAGATGTGCTCCTTTCGGCCGCTTCTTCCCGGGCGGGCCGCGGTGTCGAGAGCGGTACGGACCGTCCGCACCACCCGTTCCGCGGTGAGGTCGTAGTGCGCGACGAGGTGTTCCTGGCTGCCGACCTGGTCGACGAAGGTGTCCGGCACCCCCAGGCGCACCACCCGGACCGGCTCGCGCTCGGCGAGCGTCTCGGCCACCGCGCCGCCCAGTCCGCCGCCGCGCCAGTGCTCCTCGAGCGTCACGACGAGGTCGGCGGGGCGGGCGGCGGCGGTCAGCGTCTCGGTGTCGAGCGGGCGCAGGGTGTGCATGTTCAGCACCGTCGCCTCGATGCCGTGCCCGGCGAGCACGTCCGCCGCGGCGAGGCAGGCGAGCACCGGGTACGGGCCGCAGCTCGCGAGCACGACGTCGCCGCCCTGCCGCAGCGTCTGCGCCTGCCCGATGACGGGGGGCGGGCCGGCGGGCAGCGGCGGGGTCGCCTTGCGGCCCAGGCGCACGTAGAGCGGTCCGGGCAGGTCGAGGCTCTGTGCGACGAACGCCTCGGTGGCGGCGGCGTCGGCCGGCACCACCACGGTCATGCCGGGCAGCGCCCGCATCACGGCGAGATCCTCCAGGGCCTGGTGCGTCGGACCGAGGTGGCCCGCGGCCAGACCGCCGTGGGTGGCCATGATGCGGACCGGCAGCCGGTTGTAGGCGATGTCGATCTTGATCGCTTCCAGCGCCCGGGAGGTGGCGAAGGCGGCCATCGTGTTGACGAACGGGACCCGCCCGCACGCCGCCATCCCGGCGGCCACGCCCATCAGGTTCTGCTCGGCGATACCGAGGTTGAGGTACTGCTCCCCGGCGGCCGCCGCGTGGTCCGCGGTGAACAGACCGGTGTCGGAGTCGAGGCACATCAGCTCGGGATGCCGCGCCAGCAGGGGAAGCAGGGCGTCCCGGTACGCCTCTCGGGTCGCGCGGCTCATCCGCCGGCCTCCGTGGCTCGTAGGGCGTTCAGCGCCCGCGAGTGGTTGCGGGGCGAGAGGGTGACGTAGTGGCTGGCCGGACGGCCGGCCAGGAAGGGCAGGCCGTGGCCCTTGACCGTGCGGGCGATCAGCACGCTCGGCTTGCCCGGCTCCCACGGCGCGGCGGCGAGGTGCTCCGCCAGCAGCGCCGGGTCGTGGCCGTCCGCCTCGCGCACCGACCATCCGAAGCTGCGCCAGCGCTCGGCCAGCGGCTCCATCGGTGCGATGCCCTCGGTCGCTCCGGTCAGCTGCAGGCCGTTGCAGTCGACCACGGCGACCAGCCGGTCCAGGCGCAGGGTCGCGGCCGCGATCGCCGCCTCCCACACCGAGCCCTCCTGCAGCTCACCGTCGCCCAGCAGGACGAAGCTGCGCGCCGGGCTGCCCGCGTGACGGGCGGCCAGCGCGAAGCCGCAGCCCAGGGCGAGTCCGTGGCCGAGCGACCCGGTGGGCAGCTCCACGCCGGGCACCGCGCGCACCGGGTGGCCCATCAGCCTGCTGCCGGGGCGGCCGAAGCCGGCGAGTTCCTCCACCGGGAAGAAGCCGCGCTCGGCCAGCGTCGCGTACAGCGCCAGGGCGGCGTGGCCCTTGCTGAGCAGGAAGCGGTCGCGGTGCGGGTCGTCCGGCCGCCGCGGGTCCACGTCGAGGACCGAGAAGTACAGCGCGGTGAGCACGTCCGTGCAGGAGAGCCCGCCGCCGAGGTGACCGCCCTCGGGCCCGGCGCACATGTCGACCACGTGCCGGCGGATCCGGGCGGCGACCGCGTCCAGCGTCCCGAGTGCGTCCCGCTCCAGCAGCTGGTTTCCGCTCATGCCGCCGCCTTCGCGAGCGTGGCCACCATGTCCCGGTGGGCCCACACCTTCTCGAAGGCGTCGGCGTACAGCGACAGCAGGCCGCCCGCCCCCGGGTTGAGGTGGCGTTTCTGGATGGTCAGCGAGTCGGCGATGACCGCGCGGGTCACCGGGTAGCCCTCGCCCGGGACCGTTCCGGGCGCGCCGGTCAGGGCCCACGGGTGGCCGGAGCCGAAGCCGAGGCGCTCGACGAACACCTTCTGGTCGGGCAGCGGCATCAGCTGGTACTGCGACATCGGGACGCCCTCGGCGCGCAGCAGCCGGCGCAGCGTCGAGCGCAGCGCCCGCGGGCTCACCCCGTCCAGGCCGAACGCGGCCGGGTCGAACCGGAAGCGCAGGATGTGCCAGACGTGGGTGGTGTCCGGGAGCGCGGTGGGCACCCGCAGGCCGGGCAGCTTCGCGAGCCGGGCGAGGAACTCGGTGACGTTGTGCTGCCGTTGTGCCTCGTAGGCGTCGAAGCGGGCGAGCTGCGCGGAGGTGAACGCGGCCTGTAGGGCGTTCATCTTGTGGTTCCAGCCCAAACCGTAGGAGATGTAGTCGCGGTCGCGGCCGGCCTCGATGACCTCGCCGAACTGCCGGCCCCGGCGCATCGCCTCGGCCAGCTCGGCGCTGCCGGTCACCAGCAGCCCGCCCTCACCGCAGGTCGGGATGTTCTTGCTGACCTGGAGGCTGAAGGAGCCGGCGTCGCCGATCGCGCCGACCGGCCGGCCGCGGTGCGTCGCCCCGGGGGCCTGGGCGGCGTCCTCGACCACCGCGAGGCCGTGCTTGCGGGCGATCGCCATGACGCGGTCCATGTCGGCGGGCGCGCCGTGCAGGTGCACGGGGATGATCGCCTTGGTCCTGGGCGTGATGCGGCGCTCGATGTCGTCCGGGTCGATGTTGAAGGTGACCGGGTCGATGTCGGCGAAGACGGGGACGGCCATCTGGTGCACCGGTGCGAGCCCGGTGGCGATGAAGCTGAGCGCGGGCACGATCACCTCGTCCCCCGGTCCGACGCCGAGGGCGGACAGTGCCAGGGACAGCGCCGCGGTGCCGTTGGACACCGCGACGCAGTGCGCGTGGCCGAAGCGGCTCGCCCAGTCGTGCTCCAGGTCGGAGACCGGGTTCGCGCCGTCGGTGTCGGACACCAGCCGGGCGCCGTCGAGCGCGTCGAGGACGGCCTTGCGGTCGTCGTCCTCGACCAGGGGCCACTGCACGTGGCGTCGGTCTTTCGGCACGGCCGGCGTACCGCCGAGCGCTGCCAGCTTGCTGCTCACTTCTCCACTCCGGAAGGTCACGAGGGTCGATGCGTACGCGGTCACAGCCGGGCCGCCACCGCGCCGACGGCGTCCACCGCCCGCGCGTAGGCGCTGCGCAGCAGCGTGGTGTGGCGGGCGAGGTCGGGGGCGGCCGCGCGGGGGTCCCCGAGGCCGTGGGCGCCGGTGAACCGCAGCCCGGTCCACGCGTGCGCCACGGTCTCGACCGCCCGGCCCGCCGCGGCCAGCGCCGGATCGCGCCACTCATGGCCGCAGCGGCGCAGCAGTTCACCGTGGAGTGAGGCCTGCGCCTGCATGGCCCAGCCGAACGGGTACAGCTCGCGCAGGGCGCCGGCGTCGTTCGCCCGGCACCGGTCGAGGAGTTCCGCGGCGAACCGGTCGAACCCGGCGAGGCCGGTGCGGACCGGGCCGGCCGTGGTGAAGTCCTCGACGTTGGAGCGCAGGAAGCCGCCCAGCAGTTCCGGTGTCAGCGGCGCGGGCACGTCGTCCAGCCGGACGTCGAGGCAGCGCCGGCCGATCCGGGAGTCGCTGAAGAAGGCGTCCTGGACGTCGGTCGGGTTCTCCGAGTTCCAGCTGCGCAGGAACTGCTCGATCGGGACCGCGCCGCGGAAGGCCGGCGGCATCGCGTCCGAGACGTAGACCACGCCGCGGGCCTCGTCCAAACCGTAGATCACCACCTGGTGCGCGGCGTGCACGTCTCCGTAGGCGGGCCGGAACGGCAGGTGGAAGTTGTCCACGGCGGCGATGACCAGCCGGTCCTCGACCAGCGAGGCGCGCACCTCGCGCCAGACGTCCCGCTCGTCGGCCGGCTGCCACCAGCGGGCGCGCAGGGCGTGGTGCGGGGCCAGCGCGGTGCCGAGGTCGACGGTGCCCGACTCGTCGGGCAGGCACGGGTAGTAGAACTCCTCGTGCCGGACGTCGCCGGGCAGGTGCAGGAACCGCCAGCCCGCGCCGAGCACGGAGAGGGGGTCGACGCCCTCGCGTGCCAGCACCGAACCGATGGTGGCCTGGAGGCAGCTGATGAGGTCGCGGTACCACAGCTCGGGTTCCGGCCCGTTGATCGTGTACGTGCGCGCGGCCGCCCCGACGGGGAGGTCCGCGGCGGTCACGTCCGCGGCGGTGGTGCCCTTGACGGTCACGTCCCCGGCGGTCACGTCCCCGGCGGTCGTGTTCCCCGTGGTGACGGCCTCGGCGGTCACGGCCGCGGCGGTGACGTCCCGCACGGTGATGTCCTCGACGGTCATGTCAGAGCTCCGTCCGCTGAAGGGTGACCGCGAAGATGTGCACCGCGACGTTGCGCGGCAGCAGGATGCCGGTCAGATCGGCCCGCCTGGTCACGGCCACCCGCTGCGCCCACATCACCGCGGGAACGCCCCGCTGCACGTGGTGCGGATAGTGCATGGCCAGGCTCTCGAAGGCCTTGACCTCACCGAACCACGCCGGGGCCGCCCAGAAGTCGGAGACCCGCAGCGGTTCCGCGTCCACCGAGCCGTCCGCGAAGGTCAGTTCGACGGTGTCCTCGCTGCGCCGTTCGGACGCCGCCAGGACGTGGATCCAGTCGTAGCGGTCCCGGGGGACCTTGATGAACTGGCCGGCGCAGCGGATGTTGTCGGGCCCCTCGCAGACCGGAGGGAACTCGAAGGGAACTCCGTCCACGTGGACGAGGCTCCCGCCCGCGGGCAGGTATTCCGCCGCGAACGAGTTCCGCCACACGTTGAATGCCCCCGCTCCGGTCTCCACCGCCGAAGAAATTGCCGCATTGTTGCGGAGGTCGGAAATGTCGATCCGGTCGAACAGAAATCTTGTGGCTGAGGACGTCGCGATCCCCGTCAAGTGTCCCACCTCGCTGGAACGGAATGTACGTCTCGAAGGTAGTCTGCTGATGCGCGCATATCGTCAGCACGGCGATTACCCAGGACATCCGCATGCGGATGCGGCGTACGCGCCGGGTAATCGTCCGGACGGTTCCGCCGGAACTCACGGCCGGAGTGCGACGGCGCGCAGCTTCTCGTAGTACGGCTGGTGGTGGTCGCGGAAGGCGCGCAGCACCGGGTCCGCCGCCACCTTCTCGGCCCCGTCGGACCTGCTGCGGGTGAAGCCGGAGGTCTGGCTGGTCGCCCGGTGCCACTTGCTGGTCGACTGCCACTCCGAGCGCATCCCCGGCTGCCAGCTCAGCGCCTCGGGCCGGAAGGGGATGCCCACCGCTTCGCAGTAGGCCCGCACGGTCTCGGCCGGGCGGTCGAGCAGGTCGTCGGAGTCGATCACGACGGGCGTGCGGCCGGTGACGGCCTGAACGGCGGTGAAGATCTCGTACAGCCGGGCGAAGCCGATCTCGTCGCGGCCCAGCTGCGGGTTGAGCGCGTGGTGCGAGGCGATCGCCTCGGCCGGGTCGCGGATGATGAAGGTGTGCGTCGCGGTGGCGAGGAAGGCCTCGTCCGCGAGCAGCGCCGGGTAGGGGAAGTCCGTCGTGTCCTTGAAGAACACCGGCTGCCGGGACGCCATGGCGCGCAGCTCGGCGAGCACGTCGTGCTCGTCGCGGGCGACGCGGTCTCCGACCTCCACCTCACCGAAGTCCACCACCCGGGAGAAGGGCTCGTGCACGACGGCGTGGTCGCCCCGCTCCGTCATCATCCGCGCGAACGCGGTCGAGCGGCAGCGGGGCGCGCTCCACAGGGCGAGCACCGGAATCCGCTCCGACGTGTTTTCCACGACTTCCCCCTCGGTTTCCTGACGGCGGCCAACGATTTCCGCCGGGTTCTCGAATGCGGCAAGAATGACACGGCACCGACCGGAGCCGGGTAATCAGAATTCGCAACCGCCGCGGCCGGAGTCCTTGCGATACGTCCTCACGATTCCTTTCGGCGCGGACGCGCGGGCCGTCCCAGCCCGCCTATTTTTTTCCTCCACGCGGCACGCCCGCCCTGCCGCCGGCCAACCAGGGTCCGTTATACGGAGGTCATGTGTCAGCAACGCCCGAGCGCCCAGACGCCCGCAGCATCGCCGTGCTCGCCAGCAGGATCGGCGCTGACGAGAAGCGGCTGTTCGACGCCTTCGAGCGGCGCGGTGTCCTCTTCGAGCACATCGACCCGCGGCGGCAGTGGTTCCCGGTCGGGCAGCGCGAGCTGCCCTGGCGCCTCGCGCTGAACCGGGAGATCGGCCAGACCCGGGCGGTGTACGCGGCGCGCTGCCTCGCCGCCGCGGGGGTCGACATGGTCAACAGCGTGGCCGCGACCGAGGTGTGCGGCGACAAGTGGCTCACCTCCCAGGCGTTGGCAGAGGCCCGCGTGCCGACGCCGCGCACCGCGCTCGCCCTCACCCCGCAGGCCGCCCTGACCGCCCTGGACTCCCTCGGCTACCCGGCGGTGCTCAAGCCGCTGGTCGGCTCCTGGGGCCGGCTGGTGGTCCAGCTGCCCGACGCGGTGGCGGCGGAGAGCGTGCTGGAGTACGCCGGCGCGCTGTCCGGCCCGCAGTCGCACCTGGCGTATGTGCAGGAGCTGGTCGACAAGCCGGACCGGGACATCCGCGTGATCGTGATCGGCGGCCAGGTCGCCGGCGCGATCTACCGCACCGGTGAGGGCCTGCGCACCAACGTGGCGCTCGGCGGGCAGGCGCAGCCGTGCGAGGTGACGGCCGAGATCGAGAAGCTGTCCCTCGAAGCGGCCACCGCCGTCGGCGCGGACATCGCCGGCGTCGACCTGATCGAGGACCGCGAGGGCCGGCTGCTGGTCCTGGAGGTCAACCACCGGGTGGAGTTCTCCGGTTTCCAGTCCGTCCTCGGCGACCGGGTCAGTGTCGCGGACCGCATCCTGGACCACCTGCTGGAACGGGGACAGCGATGAACCGCTCCCGCACCGCCTCGGGCGCGGTGACCGAGACGTACGCCGCCGGACTGCTGCGCACGATGCTGGAGACGCCCTCGCCGTCGTACCACGAGCGCGACCTGGCCGGCTTCCTCGCCGAGGCGATGACGGGCCTGGGCTTCCGGGCGCACATCGACGACGTGGGCAACGTGATCGGCGTGATCGAGCGCGGGGACGGCCCGACCGTGATGCTGCTCGGGCACATGGACACCGTCTCGGGCCATGTGCCGGTGCGGTCCGAGGACGGCCGGCTGTACGGCCGCGGCGCGGTGGACGCGAAGGGGCCGCTGGCGGCGATGATCTGCGCCGCGGCCGGCGCGGTGGACTTCCCCGGCCGGATCGTGGTGATCGGCGTCGTCGAGGAGGAGACGCCGGGCTCGCGGGGAGCGATGGCGGTCCGCGCCCGCCACGAGCGGCCGGACGCGCTGATCATCGGCGAGCCGAGCGGCTGGGCGGGCGTGGTGCTCGGCTACAAGGGCAAGCTCGACCTGCGCTACACCGTCAAGTGCCCGGCCACGCACCCGAGCAACCCGGTGCCGAAGGCGTCCGAGCTGGCCGCCGCCTGCTGGACCACGCTGCTCGAACTGCTCGGACCGGACGCGAGCCACGCCGTGTTCGACCGGCCGGGCCCGACGCTGTGCCGGCTCAACGCCGACCTGACCACGGCCACGATGGACCTCAGCATCCGCACCCCGCCGGGATTCGACGACGCCAAGCTGGTGCGCGAGCTGCGCGAGCGGCTGACCGCCGGTGAGCTGAAGGTGCTGAACGCGGTCTCCGCCTGCCGCGTGGGCCGCGCCGACCCGGTGGTGCGCGCCCTGGTCACCGGCATCCGCCGGCTGCACGCCCAGCCGCGCCTGGTGCTGAAGACGGCCACCTCGGACATGAACACCCTCGCCGAGGAGTGGGACATCCCCATGGCCACCTACGGTCCGGGCGACAGCAGCCTCGACCACGCCGACGACGAGCACATCGTCCTCGCGGACTACCTGCGCGGCATCGACGTGCTGACCACCGCCATCGCGGAGCTGGCACACCTGCCCGGGCGCCCGGACGAGCGGGTGAGCGCCGCGCCCCCGTCGCTGAGGAGCATCAAGTGACCGACATGACCCAGCGCCTGGCCGCGTTGCCCGCGGAACGCCGCGCGAGCTTTCTGGCCCGGCTGCGACAGCTGGCGGCGGCGGAACCGGCCCTGGTCGCGCGCGGCCACACGGGCCCGGCCCCGCTGTCGCCCGCGCAGGAGTCGCTCCGCTTCCTCGGCCGTGCCGTGCCGGGCGGCCCCGCCGCCGGCGCGCCCCTGCTGCTGCGCCTGCGGGGCGACCTGGACCGGGACGCACTGCACTCGGCGCTGGCCGCGCTGGTGGACCGGCACGAGGCGCTGCGCACCACGATCGTGGAGCACGAGGACGGCCCCGTCCAGGTGGTCGCGGCCGGCGTCCCGGTCCGGCTTCCGCTGATCGAGGCCGAGGGCGAGGACCACGACCGGCGGCTGCGGGCCGCGCGGGAACTGATCGCGCGCCGCATCCGCGAGCCGTACGACCCGTCCGGCACGCCGGCCTGGCGCGCGCTGCTGGTCCGGGTGGCGGCGGACGACCACCTGTTCCTGCTCGACATCCCCGCCCCGCACTGCGACACCGGGTCGCACGGCATCCTGGTCCGCGACCTCGCCGAGCTCTACCGCTGCGCGCGCGAGGGCGGCCCGGCCCGGCTGCCCGCCGTCGCCGTGCAGTACCCGGACTACGCGCTGTGGGAGCGCGAGCGGCGCGGCGCCGACGACCTGGACCGTCTCACCGCGTACTGGCGTGAGCGGCTGGCCGGCGCCGAGACGATGGAGTTCCCGGCCGACCGGCCCCGCGGTGAGACCCGCGGCCGTGCCGGTGACAGCCGCCGCTTCGCCGTCGGCCGGCAGGCCCTGAAGCGGGCGGCGGACCTGGCCCGGCAGGAGGGCGTGACCACCGCCGACGTGCTCACCGCCGCGTTCTTCACCCTGCTGCACCGGTACTGCGGCCTGGCCGACCTGGTGATCGGCTCCCCGGACACCGGCCGGCGGCACCCCGCCCTCGCCTGCACCGTCGGGCCCTTCACCGAGCTGCGGGTGCTGCGCGCGGACCTCTCCGGCGACCCCGCCTTCCGCACCCTGGTCCGGCGGGTCGCCCACGAGTCGGCCGAGGCGTCGGCCCACGGCGGCCTGCCGTTCGACCGGCTCGTGGAGGCGGTCGAACCGGTCGCCGACCCGTCGCGCCCGCCGCTCTTCCCGATCGCGTTCGGCGTGCGGGACGCGGAGGCCGTCGCCGGCCTGCCCGGTCTCGGCACCTCGCTGGAGACCGTCCGCACGGACGTCTCGCACACCGACATGAGCTGGGCCCTGACCTGTCCGCCGGAGCCCGGCTCCGACGGGTCGCTGGTCGTCGACTTCGACAGCGCCCTGTTCGACGCCGGGAGCATCGACCGGTTCGCCCGGCACTACGACACACTGCTGCACTCCCTGACCGCCGATCCGGACGCCCCGCTGTCGGCCGCCGAACTGCTCAGCCCGGCGGACCTCGCGTTCTTGGCCGAGGTCGGCACCGGACCGGTGCGGCCGGTCCGCGAGTCCACCGTGGTGCGGGAGTTCGAGGCGCGCGTCGAGGAGGCCCCGGACAGCGTCGCGGTCGTCGTCGCCGGCGTCGAGACCGGTTACGCCGAACTGAACGTCCGGGCGAACCGGCTCGCCGCCCTGCTGCGCGGGCGGGGCGCCGGACCCGGCACGCGGGTCGGTCTGTGCCTGCGCCGCACCCTGGACCTGCCGACCGCGATCCTCGCGGTGCTCAAGACCGGCGCGGCCTATGTGCCGCTCGACCCGGCGAGCCCCGCCGGGCGGGTCGCGGAGATCGCCGCCGACGCGGACGTACGGGTGGTGGTCGCCCACGCCGACGCCGCCCAGGCCGTGCGCGAGGTCGGGGCGCCCGTCGTGACGCTGGACGAGGTACGCGCCGAACTCGCGGCGCTGCCCGGCCACAACCCGCCGCTCGCGGCGGGGCCCGCAGACGTCGCCTACGTCATCTACACCTCCGGCAGCACCGGCAAGCCGAAGGGCGTGCTGCTGGAGCACCGCGGCGTGGTCAACTTCATCGACTCCACCCGGGAGCTGTTCGAGCTGACACCGGCCGACCGGGTGCTCGGCTTCGCCTCGGCCACCTTCGACGTCTCCGTGTTCGAGACGTTCTCGGCCCTGCTGACCGGGGCGCGGCTGTACCTGGCGACCGACGAGGAACGGCTGTCCGTCGACCGGCTCCAGACGCTGATGGAGCGGCACGGCATCACCGTCATCGACCTGCCCCCTACCGTCATGCCGCTGCTCGCCCCGGAGAAGTTCACCGACCTGCGGATCGCGTTCGTGGGCGGCGAGAGCTTCAGCGGTGAGCTGGTGAACCGGTGGAACCCGGGACGCCGGCTGTTCAACGGCTACGGGCCGACCGAGTGCACGGTCACCATGATCGTCGAGGAGTGCCCGGGCAGCTGGGAGACCTCGCCGCCGATCGGCCTGCCGATGGCCAACCACGTGGCGCACGTGCTCGACCGCGAGCTGCGCCCGGTGCCGGTCGGCGTGCCGGGCGAACTCGTGATCGGCGGCGCCGGACTGGCCCGCGGCTACCTCAACCGCGACGAGCTGACCGCGCAGAAGTTCATCGCCGACCCGTTCGGCACCGCGCCCGGCGGCCGGCTGTACCGGACCGGCGACCTGGTGAAGCGGCTGCCGGACGGCCGGCTGGTCTTCCTCGGCCGGATCGACCAGCAGGTCAAGATCCGCGGCCTGCGGATCGAACTCGGCGAGGTGGAGTCGGCGCTCACCGGCTTTTCCGGCATCGGGCCGGTCAGCGTGCAGGCCTGGACTGACGACAAGGGGGCGAAGCACCTGGTCGGCTACCTGACCGGGGTGACCGAGCAGCAGCTGCCGGCGGTGCGCGAACACCTGCGCGCGCTGCTGCCCTCGTACATGATCCCCTCCTGGTTCGTGGTCCTCGACGAGCTGCCGGTCACCAGCAGCGGCAAGGTCGACCGGCGCCGGCTGCCCGCGCCGGACCCGAGCCGCGCGGGCGAGGAGCCGGGCGAGCGCCGGCCGCTCACCGCGACCGAACGCCGCCTGCTGCGCGAGGTGGTCGCCCCGCTGCTGGGCGAGGGCCGGATCGGGGTGCACGACGACTTCTTCCTGGCCGGCGGCAACAGCCTGCAGGCGGTCCAGCTCATGTCGGCGATCAAGCGCCGCTTCGGGGTGGAGATCGCGCTCGGCGACTTCTTCGCCTCCCCCACCGTCGCCCGGCTGGCCGCCGCCGTCGACACCCACCGCGCCGCCCGCCCGGCGGCCGGCCGGGCACCGGTCGTGATGCGCGCCTCGGGCCCGGCCCAGGTGATCCTGATGCACCCGTCCGGCGGCGCCCTGTTCTGCTACGTGCCGCTGGTCAGGGCGCTGCGCGAGTCCGTCTCGGTGAGCGGGTTCGCCGCCGACCCGGACGACAGCGCGCTGCCGGTGCGGGAGGGCCTCGCCGCGTCCGCCGCCAGGATCGCGCACCACCTGCTGGAGACCGGCCTGCCGGACACGACCTGCCTGGCCGGCTGGTCGTACGGCGGGGTGCTCGCCTTCGAGGTCGCCCGGCAGATCGAGGAGAAGACCGGGCAGCGCCCCCCGGTCGTCCTGCTGGACTCCGCCTACGACGAGGACTCCGCGCCGCTCGACGAGGCGACGGTGCGGCA
Organism: Streptomyces sp. JB150; assembly: GCF_011193355.1. Taxonomy (GTDB): domain Bacteria; phylum Actinomycetota; class Actinomycetes; order Streptomycetales; family Streptomycetaceae; genus Streptomyces. Next base: position 4,885,183 of record NZ_CP049780.1, on the reverse strand, counting down.
GCGCTTCGTGCGCGACCTCGCCCGGCTGACCGGACGCGACCCGCACCGGATCGAACCGGAGATCGACGGCGGGGAGCTGGCCGGCAGTTACCGCACCTTCCGGTTCTGTGCCCTGGCGATGCAGGAGTACCGCCCGCCGGGCCCGTACGGCGGACCGGTCACCCTGCTCACCGCCTCGCCGCGGATCGCCATGGAAGAGCAGTGGCGGGCGGTGTGCACCGGCCCGTTCCGGGCCGAGAACGTGCCCGGCGACCACTACACCCTGTTCACGGAACCGGCGTTGAGCCGGGTCGTCGCGGCGCTCGAAGCGACGCTGCCCAGCTGAGGAGACCCCATGCGGTTCGCATTCACCGAGGACCAGCAGACGTTCCGGGCGCAGGTGCGGCAGGCGCTGCGCTCCCCCGAGGTACGCGCCGCCGCGGCACAGGCCACCGGCGCGCACGGCGTCGAGCCGGACGCCCGTCCGCTGTACCGGCTGCTCGGGCGGCTGGGCCTGCTCGCCGTGCACTGGCCGGTCGAGTTCGGCGGCGCGGGCCGTCCGCCGACCGACGCGGCGATCGTGGCCGAGGAGTTGGTGCGGGCCGGCGTGCCGGACACCTTCCACGTCAACACCATCCAGATCGTCGGCCAGTTCCTGCTCATGGCGGGCAGCGAGGAGCAGAAGCGCCGGTACCTGCCGGCGCTGGCCCGCGGGGAGAGCTTCGCCTCGGTGCTGTACACCGAGCCGGACGCGGCCTCGGACCTCGGGGCGCTGCGCGCGGTGGCCGAGCCCGAGGGCGACGACTACCGGATCACCGGGACGAAGGTGTTCAGTCTCAAGACCCGCTTCGTCGACCTCGGGCTGTGCGCGGCCCGGACCACGCCGGGCGCGGGGAAGTACCAGGGCATCAGTCTGTTCCTGGTCGACATGACGGCCCCCGGCGTCACGGTGTCGGTGATCCCCGGCATCGGCGACGAGCACTTCCACCGGGTGGACCTGGACTCGGTCCCGGTACCGGGCGGCAACCTGATCGGGCCGCGCGACGGCGGCTGGCCGCTGCTCAACGAGGCCCTGGCCGTCGAACGCACCGGCCTCGACTACTACCTCAAGGCCGAGCGCTGGTTCGACGCGGCACTCGACGCGCTGCTCGACGCCGACCCCGACTCCGGCCACGAGGACCGTCTGGAGCAGATCGGCCGCTGGCACGGGGCGCTGACGGCCGACCACGTGCTGTCCTGGGAGGTCCTCACCGGCCTCGCCGCCGGCCGGGTCGACCAGCTCGCGGCGGCCGTCGCCAAGTACCACAGCAGCGAACTCGCGCAGTCCGTGGCGACCTGGGCGGTCGGCATCCCCACCCCCGCACAGCGGGCCGGCCGCACCAGGGAGGCGCTGATCCTGGACTCCGCCCACCGGGAGGCCCCGGGGCTCACGCTGTCGGCGGGCACCTCCGAGGTGATGCTCCAGATCGTGACCGCCGCGTTCGACTCCGCCGGACAGGAAGAGCACTGACATGAACCTGAACCCCGATCCGCTCCTGACCGAACTGCGCAAGGCACTGCGCAAGGGCCTGGCCGGCGTCGAGGCGCGCGGGGACCTGCACGGCGCGCCGGTCACCGACGGCGCCTCCGGCCCGACCCGGCCCGTGCTCGACGCCCTGCACGCGGCCGACTTCGAACGTCCCGTCTCCGCCGGCGGCCTCGGTCTCGGCCTCACCGCCGGAGTGTTGGTCAGCGAGGAGCTGGGCCGCGCGGCCCGCGGCAACTCCTACCGGGCCGACGCGCTGGCGGCCGAGCTGGGCCACCCGGCGGGCGCGGCACTGGCCGGGCTGGAGACGCTGCCGGCCGGTGACCGGGTCACCGCGACCCCGGTGCCGGGCGGCTGGGAACTCACCGGCACGGCCACGGTCGACGACCCCGCCGCCGCCCGCGTCCTGGTAGCCGTCCGGACCGGCGACGGGCCGGTGCTCGTCGCGGTGGAGCGCGGGGCGGCCGGCGTCGACGTCGACGACACCTGCTGGCCGCCGGCCGTCCGCCTCGACCGTACGCCGGTGTCCGCCGCGCACGTGGCCGGGCCGCTGGACGACTCCCCCACCGGCCCGCTGTCCCGGGCACGGCTGCGGCAGGCCGGGTATCTGCTCGGCATCGCGGCCGGCGCGCACCGCACCGCGGTCGAGTACGCCGGGTTCCGGCGGCAGTTCGGCACCCGGCTGCGCGACCTGCCGGCCGTCTCCTTCCCACTGGCGCGCGCCCTGGTGGCGGTGCGTGCCACCAGGGCGGCGGTGTACCGGGGCGCCTGGCTGGCCGACTCCGAGCCCGAGGCGGTCGGCACCGCGCCGGCCGCGGCCCTGGCGATGGCCGCCGAGACCGCCCGCGACGTGGTGCGGCTGAGCATGCAGAGCTGCGGAGTGCGCGCGATGACGGCGGAACTGGGCCTGCACCGGTACTACCGGCTGGCCGCGGCCGAGTCCGCCCGGTACGGCGACCCCGCCGCACTGTGGCGGGCGGTCGGCGCGGACCGCGTCCGCGCGGCGCGCCGGAACCGGGCGGCGGCGGGGTTCCCGGCGTGAGCCGAAGGGGGCGCCCCGGCGCTCCGGCGCTCCGGCGCCCCCTCGGTCCTCCGCGCCGCCGGAGCCTCCGCACCCCGGCGACCCTCTGCGTCCCCGCCGCCTGCGCGCCCTTCCGCTCTCCCGCTCTCCCGCTGCCTGGCCGACCTGCGGATCTGCGGATCTGCCGCTGAACGGGTCTGCGGACCGCGGCTGAGCATCTGCGGACCGCGGCTCAGCTGGCGCGCAGGCCGCCCTGCGACAGCGCCGGCTCGCCGCCGAACGACTGTTCCCCCGAGTGGATCAGACCGGTCCGGTAGGCCAGGGACACCAGCTCGGCGCGGTCTCGGACCCCGAGCTTGGTCCGCACCCGGTACAGATGCGTACGGACCGTGGCCTCGCCGATGATCAGCTCGCTGGCCACCTCCTCGGTGGACATGCCCAGCGCGACCATCCGGGTCACCTCCCGCTCCCGCGGGGTCAGTTCGGTCACCTCCGGGCAGGCCACCGGTTCCTGCGGCTCGGGCTGCGCGCGGAACCAGCTGACCAGCCGCTCCGCGATGCTGGGCGCGAGCAGGGTCTGTCCCGCGGCCGCCGCCTGGATCGCGGCGATCAGCTCCTGCGGGCTGGCGGCCTTGCCGAGCAGGCAGCTCGCTCCCGCGTGCAGCACGTCGCTGACCGTCTTGTCGGACTGGGACGCGGTGAACACGACGACGTTGGGCGAATCCTCCTCCTTGCCGAGCCGCCGGATCAGTTCGAGGCCGGAGATGGTCTGCAGCTCCAGATCGGTCACGACGACATCGGGACGCATGGTGCGCACCAGCACCATGGCTTCCATGCCGTTGTGGGTGGTGCCGATCACGTCGATCTCCGGCATCGCGTCGAGAAGGGTCTTGAGACCATCCGCGATGACAGGCAGTTGGTCACAGATGAGCACCCTGATGGTCATTGCGTTGCCCCTCCGAGGCCTGGGAACTAACGAGGCTCAGTCGTTGCCGTGGTTGTTGCGCGGCTCGGTGACCGTGTCGGCCGGCACCTCGGCGGCCATGACCTGCTGCTGAACCGTCACCGGCGCCTGGGCGGCGTGGGCGGCGGTGAGGCCGCCCAGCAGCGCGCTGAGGACGAGGGCCGGGCTGGCGGACAGAGCGAGACGGCGCATGAGCTGACTCCTTCGTGGAGACCGGATGTTCGACTGCGCCGATGCTGCCGATCTTCCTTCCCGGCCCGTTCCCCTCTCGACACCCGCCCGATCCCCCCGGTGAGGCACGGGTGGCGAGCGCGGTGGAATACGCGGTGCGACGCACGGGGCCCCTGGGCCGTCGGGGAGGCGTTCGACGCCTCGACCCGGCGGCCCAGGGGCCCCGTTGTCTCACCCTGCGCGCAGACTCAGCGCTTGAGGGTGAAGGTGAAATCGTCGGAGAGCTTCCCGCTCAGCCGGACGGAGGAGACGAGCTTGCCGTCGTTGATCAGCTTCTCGACGCCGGCCCGTGTGAGGCCGCAGCCCTCGGCTATCAGCCGCGTCGGCCGGACGGGTATGCGCGCCGCGAACCGGACCGAGACGTCGACGACCTCGCGGTCCGGGTGGGCCGGTCCGCCGGTCTCCAGGCGCCAGGCGTCCGACCAGTCGAGGTCGATGTGGTTGCGGCGCCGCAGGGCCGGGTCGTTCAGCAACTCGGCGGCCAGGCCGGGGTCGTTGTCGTGCACGCGGTCCAGTACGTCGGGGCGTACGGATCTCACGTTCATGCGTTCCATGACCGTGAGCTTCGTGGTGTCCCCGCACCCCGTGCACAGGGCGAGGAGCCAGATGTCGATGAGTTTGTGATTGGCGTTGGCGCGGAATTTGCCGGTCGTCCGGAACGTGTCGGACGCGCACACGTGGCAGCGGCGGCGAATGAGCGGGAGACGGACAGGTTTGACCACCCACTTTTCGATGACAGCAACACTGCTCGACTGGGTTTCGGACATTTCACCGCCAGATACTGTTGAGCGATCGGCACATCGTCACCGGGGACCCCGGGCGACGTGTGTCGGCCGTGTGCCGGCAAGTACGACGGACGTTACGGACGGGCTGGCGCCCCGCGCGTCCGCGTGCGGATCAACCGGCACGACACAGGGCGATGACATGCGTCCGCTGCGTCTGCGTATCCCGCTTACCCGGACGCGGGACCGCGGCCGGCCGGGCGGATGTCCGTGACCAGGTCGCGGCGCGCGTCGGCCACCCGCACCCGGGTCAGCTCCGGTGTCGCTCCCTCGACCACCACGTACGCACGGCGGTTGCGCCGGTCGCCGACCGGCGCGACCCAGTCGCCGGTGCGGTAGGGGAAGCGGGCGCCGCGGACCCAGGGGGTCACCGCGATCAGCTCCGTGCCGGTGTACGTCTCCAGGCGTCCCTCGGGCAGCAGGAAGAAGCCGACCTCCGCGTACCGGTGGGCGGGCCCCACCACCGGCCGGCTGCCGAGCAGGCCGGCGAAGACCGCCGCCTCCGGGTCGAAGCCGCGCGCGATGTCGATCAGCAGCGGGATGCGGTCGCCGCCGAGGTGCGCCCGGCAGGACACGATCCGCGGCCCGAGCGGCAGCAGCGCCACTTGTGTGTGGGCGGGTCCGGACCGGTATCCGCTCTCGGTCAGCAGGTCCACGACCTCCACCTCGATGATCTTGCGCACGGCCTCGTCCAGCGGCGCCGGGTGCAGGTGACCGGTCAGGTGGAAGTCCGGTGGCCCGGTGGTGCGTTGGGCCGTCAGTCCGAGCACGTGGTGGGTGCCGTCCACGGTCAGCGTCTCGACGCTCACCCTGGGCGCCTCCGCGGGGATCCAGTCGTCCGACTCGCAGACCTGGAGCCGTTCGTAGACCTCCGGCGCGTTCGGGGTCAGGCCCAGCCGCCACGCCTCCCGGACGACCGGGAGGACCGAACTGCCGTCTCCGCAGTGCAGGATCGCGTCGAGGTCGTGGGTCCGCGCGGTCCGCGCGATGAGTTCGCACAGTCCGCTCTCGTCGCCGAAATCGGTGAGCAGCAGTTCCTCGGAGACCTCTTCGAGGTGCGACCGCATATCCGCGTCAAGCTGCGCGGGATCCCACAACGACCAGATACGGATTCCCAGCTCGGTTCCCTTGCGCACCAGTTGGTGATGCGGCATGACCAGCAGCAGCCTGAATTGGGAGCTTCTCGCGGAGTGTGCGCGCATGAGCCTCAGTGTGCAGGGGCCACTTCCCCCGCAATTCCCTTCGGATTACCTGTGTTTCCCGGGTTTCCCTCCGCTTCCCTCGCGCGGACGCCGTACGTGTCCGCCGCCGGGGGTGCCCGGCGCCGAGGGCGGAGGCTAGCCGGCCGACGTCGCGGCCTCGTTCCGCTCGGTGGCGCCATTCTGCTCGGTGGCGCCGGCCCGCCCGGCCGCTTCACCCCGCTGGCCGGCTTGATTTCGCCCGGCCGTTTCATCCCGTTCGCCGGCCCCGTCCCGCCCGGCGGGCTCGACAGGCCCGCCGGTCTCCGCAGACCCGGCGGCCTCGGCAGACCCGGCGGCCTCGGCAGACCCGGCGGTCTCCGCAGATTCGGCGCCCTCGGTCCGCTCCGCGAACAGCCGGCGCGCGCCGAAGGCCAGCGCCGCGACCCCGAGCATGGTGACAGCCGCTCCGAAGAACGGCGCCCAGGTGCCGTACGCGCCGAGCGCGAGGCCGCCCAGCTGCGAGCCGATCGCCGAGCCGCCCACGCTGACCGTGATGGCCCAGGTGTACGCCTCGGTGACGTAACCCGCCCGCGCGGTACGGGAGATCAGCTCGTACGAGAGCGCGGTCACCGGTGCCTGCAGCAGGCCGAGCGCGACGAGCGCCACACTCATCGACCAGTTGTCCCAGGCGGCCAGCACCAGCCCGGAGGCGGCGCTGAGGGCGAGCAGGCCCCAGGCGAAGACGGCCTCCACGGGCATGCGGATGGTGCGGCTGCCGTACCAGAGCCCGCCGAGGATGCCGCCGACACCCCACACGCCGAAGACGAGCCCGATCTGGCCGGCGGAGCCGTGCTCCTCGACGAAGGCCGGCACCGCGACGCTGTACGCGCCCGTGGCGCATCCGGCGACGAGCAGCAGGACCAGCAGCCGCACCAGCGCCGCGGAGCGGAGCGCGCCCAGCGGGTCGCGCTTGCCCGTGCCGGTGTCGACCCGCCGCTCCCGCGAGGCCTGGGTCGTCGCGAACCCGATCGCGCCCACGCTGGTGAGCACGGCACCGACGACGAGCGCCGCACCCGCGCTGCCCCAGATCAGCACCAGGCTGAACAGCAGCGGTCCGCCGATCACGAAGACCTCGCCCAGCACCGCCTCCAGCGAGAGGCCCACTCGCTCGGTGTTGCCCGGCGCGCTCCACAGGGAGCGGATGCAGCCGCTGAGCGGGGGCATCGCGGCACCGGCGACGACCGCGCACGCCAGCTGCAGGACCACTGCCTCGGGGTCGGCGACCACGAGGCCGATCAGGGCCAGCGGATAGACCGCGCCGGTGACCAGCAGCACGGGCGGCTGCCCGTACTTGTCGACGGCCCGGGCGACGAACGGCGCGAGGAACGCCCCGCCCAGGCTGTACCCGGACAGGAGCAGGCCGGCCTGGAAGTAGCTGAGACCCCGTGACGCGGTGAAGACCACCATGGAGACGGAGATCAGATAGATCGGGAGCCGGCCGACGACGCTCCAGAACAGCGGGGCGCGCATGACCTTGTCGTGCACGATCGCCGCGAAGGGGTTCTTGGCGGGGCCCTCCGCGGGGCCCTTCGCGGGACGGGGCTCGGCGGTGTCGTCCGCTCGGGTCGCCGGCGGATCCACGCTGTCGCTGGTGCTCGGTGAGTCTACGGACGGGGTGGGCGACATGATGGCTCGCAATTCTCGCGGGCGTCCCCGGGGCCGGGGCCGCCCGCGGTCGGGTGACGGTTGCTTACTCCGGACCGGCGGTCCCTGCCGGGACTGCCGGGACCGGACGCTCCTGACACAGCCGCGCGGCTCGGCGGACCAGGCTCTCGCCGCTGCGGACGGACCAGGACAGCCGGGAGCCGCGCGCGGCGACGGACCCCACGTAGGGGGCCGGCAGCGGGAGGTCGCGCAGCGTGTAGTCCGCCGGGCGGCCGAGGGCCGCGGGGAGCGCGAGCAGCGTCGTGCCGTGCACCTCGACGTGTCGCGGATGCACCGCCAGCCCCTTCCCCACGGCCTTCAGCACGGCCTCCTTGCGCGTCCACAGCCGGGCGAAGTCCGCGTAGGTGCGGCAGCTCGCGCGTTCCCGCGCCGACAGCGCCGCGACCAGCGGCTGCTCCCTGGCCGTGGCGTCCTCGACGTCGACGCCGACCGCCCGGTCCGCGACGGCGAGCACGGCGAGCGAGCCGCTGTGCGCGAGCGAGAAGTCCGGCCGCGGGCCGGACGTCTCCACGACCGGCTTCCCGTGCGCCGGGTCGTCACAGTGGGCGCAGGTCCGGTCGAACCGCAGGGACGCCGGATCGCGGCCCAGTTCCGCACCGAGGACGAGGCGCGCCAGCACCCACGCGGCGAGGGAACGCCTGCGGTCCGCCGGGACCGCGATCCGCCGGTGGCGGGCCCGGTCGCGCTCGTCCAGGAGGACGGCGAGTGATTCGGGCACCTGGTCGACGCCGACGTACCAGACGTCAGCCATGGACGCTCCGCTCCTTCACGTGGACTCACTCCTGCCGGTGCTCGTGCCTTCCTGGCCGCTTCTAGCGGCCGAGGTAGGCCGTGCGGTGCTCCGGGCCCTCCGCCAGGAACGCCGCGACGGCCGCGCGGTGGTCCTCGGTGCGCACCACCTCGGCCGCGGTCGAGGCGAGCACCTCGTCGGCGGCCGGGACCCCGCCGTCGAGGTAGGCGCGGACGATCCGTTTGGTCGCCGCGTGCGCCACGCTCGGTCCGGTGGCCAGCCGCATCGCGTAGGCGTGCGCGGCCTTGTGGAATCCGGCGGGCTCGAACAGCGCGTTGACGACACCCCACGCGGCGAGTTCCGAGCCGCGGTACAGGTCGCCGGTCATCACCAGCTCGCGGGCGCGCGCCGGGCCGGCGCGCTCGGCGAGTCGCTGGGTGCCGCCCATGGCCGGAGTGAAGGCGACCTTGCGCTCGACGAGGCCGAACCTCGCGGAGCCCGTCGCGACGATCAGGTCGCAGGCGAGCGCGAGCTCGAACGCGGCCGTCAGCGTCAGCGAGTGCGCGGCGAACACCGTCGGGCACGGCAGCGCCTCCAGCACCTGGGTGATCCGCAGCTGCCGCGCCCAGAACGACTCCGCGTCGGCCGGGTCGGTGTCGGCGAACACCCGCACGTCGACGCCCGCGCTGACCACCCGCCCCTGCGCCCTGACGAGCAGGGCGCGAGGCGGATCGTCCGAGAGCCGCGCGAGCTGGGCCTCCCAGGCCTCCCACATCGCGAGGTCGAACAGGTTCAGCGGGGGGCTGTCCAGGGTGAGGATGGCGAGCGGACCGTCGCGGGTCAGGCGCAGCGGCGGGTTCACGCGACGTTCCGGTAGACGCTGATGGCGTTGTTGCCGCCGAAGCCGAACGCGTTGTTCTGCACGTACCGCAGCCGCGGCATCGCCAGCGGCGCACCGGTGACCAGGTTCAGACCGCCGTCGACCTCCGTGGCGTCCACCGCCGTCGGCGGCACCAGCCGGTGGCGCATCGTCAGGCAGGACGCCACGGCGCCCGCCGCGCCGGCCGCGCCCATCAGGTGCCCGACCGTTCCCTTGATCGCGGTGACCGCGGCGCGCGGGTAGACCTCGGTGAAGATGCCGCCCTCGACGGCGTCGTTGGCCCGGCTGCCGGTGCCGTGCGCGAAGATCACGTCGATGTCGTCGGCGGTGATCCCGGCCTCGGCGAGCGCGCGGCGGTGGCACGCCTCGACGCCGTCGCGGTCGGGTGCCGTCGGATGGCTCGCGTCGTTGCTGATCGCCGTCGCGAGGAGCTCGGCGTACGGCTGCTGTCCGGGGCGCAGCGCGTCCTCCGTCTGCAGCACCAGGACGCCGGCGCCCTCGGACGGGGTCACATAGCGCCGGTCGACGGAGAACGGCCGGCACCGCTGGGCGCCGATGGTCTGCAGCGAGCTGAACCCGATGATGTTCTTCTCGGAGTACGGATCGCAGCCGCCGACGACGGCGGTGTCGGCGACACCGCTGCGCAGCATCTCCATGGCACAGGACACCGCGACGTTCGCCGAGGCGCAGGTGCTCTGCGTGGTGAACGCCGGCCCCCGGGCGCCGACGGCCGTCGCGACGTCCTCCGTGATCGAGTAGCTGGAGAAGCCGCCCGTCTCGTCGATGTCCCTGCGGCCCGCGACGAGGTCCTCGAGCGCGTCGGCCTGACCGTCGCTGGTGCCGATGCACACCACGGCGTCGCGCACCAGGTCGTCGCCGCGTTCCAGGCCCGCGTCGCGGAGCGCTTCGAGGGCCGCGTACTCGGCGAACACCGAGGCGGCCCGCGGCCGAGCGCGCGTGCGCTCGCTGACCTGCTCCAGCGCGATGTCCCAGGCGTCCTTGGGCACCCGGCCGCCGAGCGTGCCCGCCTTCATGCCCGGATACAGCGGGGTGAGGTCGGTGAACCGGTTCCGTGCCGCGCACAGGTCGTCCCAGAACGGGGTGGTGCCGGCGCCGGCCGGGGAGATGATCCCCAGACCGGTGACGAAGATGCGTGCTGACCTATTCACCGCGGCCTCCGTTGTGTGCCGTGCCGGCGCTCTGCCTGGTGACGGTCAGCGCGCCGCGGCGGGCGCGCGGGCCCCGGCAGGTGAGCACGGCCCGCTGACCTACGTCCAAGGTGGTGATCAGTTCGAGGAACTCGGCGGTGACGAAGGCGCCGTTGCGGTCGTCGGACCGGTGCGCCCCGATCCGCCCGCCGGGTTCCGGGCTCTCGTCGCCGTCGGGGGTGAAGTCGAACTCCGCGCGGAACTCGCCGCCCTTGACGAACGTCGCGTGGGTCACCCCGGACCGGCAGCGCAGGCCGTGGGGTTCGCGCCCGGCGTCCAGCAGGGCTTCCGGGGAGTAGACGTCGCCGACCAGCACCTTGCTGGTCGACGACCGGTCGACGGCGAGCGCGAGCAGGGCCTGCCAGATCGCCATCACGGGGGTGAGCAGACCCGCGTTGAGCGTCAGGTTCCGGCCGGTGGCGCCGATGCCGAGGTTGACGAAGGCCGACGCCGAGCTCGATGTCGCGTTCGGGAAGTGCTTGGCGGACAGCATCCTGCCGTCGGTTTCCGCCCGTCGCTGCAGCCGGGCCAGTGCTGCGGTGTTGCCGTACTCGGTGCCGATCACCACGGTGTCGTCGGTGCGGGTCTGCGGCGCGTCGTCGTGGGTACGGGCGAGGTACAGGCACAGGCGGGTGAAGGAGTCGCGGAACTGGTCACCGATGGTTCCGATGGTCGCGGCCAGATCCGACGGAGGTTCGGCCAGTTCTCCTGGCTCTTCCCCGGGTTGCTGTCCGCACAGCGCGACCTGACGGAGACTGAACTCGAACACACGGCACTCCGTTGATTCAGGTTGATTGCGAAAAGAGGGACGGGGAGGCTCAGGAGACCGGGGTCGCGGACAGTTCGCGGACATGGCGCTGAAGGTCGGCGACGGTGGCGAAGTTGCCGATGGAGTCCTCGCCGATCTTGATGCCGAGCGCCTCTTCCACGTGCATCACCAGGTCGATCATCCCCAGGGAATCGATGCCCAGCTCGGACCTGAGGTTCTGCTCGCCGGTGATCTCGAATTCTTCCGGCAGTTCGGCGACGCCCCTGAGAGCCTTGACGAGCTTTTCATCGAGAATGTCAGACATTTCCCCTCCTTGGGATAGCCGAACAGGCACTGAACGTGACCGAGTCTGGCAGGGGAGGGGGTGCCCCGCAGTAATCAGGAGACTTACTCGGGAAGGCAATGGTCAGCGAAATGCTGCTTCCCGGACAATCCCCGTGCGGACGCGCCGAATGAGGGGACGATCATACCGTCCGCTGTGAAACAATGGCGGAGAGTTTGAGGAGTTTCCCATGCCGCTCGATCCGACCTACGCGATGATCAGGCGTTATCGCGAGGTGACTGGATTCACCCCGCTGTACAAGATGTCGGTGGAAGAGGCCCGCCGCGCGGATGCGGAGACCGAAGCGGCGAACTGGGACTGGCACGAGCACCCGGAAGAGGTGTTCGACGTGGACTTCACCGGCCCGGCCGGCCCGCAGACGGTCAGGGTGTACCGCCCGCGCAGCGACGAACCGCTGCCGATGGTGCTGTACTTCAACGGCGGCGGCTTCGTCGTCGGCTCCCTGAGCACCTCGGACTCGATCTGCCGCGCCCTGGCCACCATGGTGCCCTGCGTCGTGGTGTCCGTGGGCTACCGGCTCGCACCCGAGGACCCCTTCCCGGCGGCTGTCGACGACTGCTTCACCGCCGTGAAATGGGCGGCCGAACATGCCGCCGAGTTCGGTGCGGACAATCGCCGCATCGCCGTCGCGGGAGACAGCGCCGGTGGCAATCTGGCCGCGACCATGGCCCTGATGGCGCGGGACGAGAAAGGGCCGGAGCTTTCCGCCCAGGTATTGGTCTATCCGCCGCTGCACAACAATATGGCGTCGAAGTCCATGCGCGAGAACAAGGACCCGATGTTCTTCAACGCCCATTCCAGCGCGTGGTTCTGGAATCACTATCTCGCCGACCCCGCCGACGGCGACTCCCCGTATGCCTCACCGCTCAAAGCGGCCGACCACAGCGGACTTCCCGCCGCGTTGATACTGACCGCCGAACTGTGCCCCGTACGGGACGAGGGCGAGGCGTACGCCAAGGCGCTCACCGCCGCCGGCGTACCGGTCGAGCACCACGACTACGAGGGCCTGCCGCACGGATTCCTGGCGGTGGCGGCGAAGCTCCAGCGGTCCCGGGACGCGCTGGCCCTGATCGCCGGCTACCTGCGGCAGCGCCTGAACGCCGGCGACGAGAACGTCCCCGTCCTGACGGCGAACCAGGCGGTGCCCACCGGTATCTGAGCGACGACGGCGACCCGCCGGCAGATCCCACGACGCGGCAGGGCTCCTGGGTCGGTCCACCGGCGACGATCACGCTCGCCGGCTCACCGACCAGGAGCCCTGCCGCATGCTCAGGTGGGCCCGCAGAGCCGAAATCTGCAGGCCCGCCCTGGGGCTCAATGCCCTCGCTCGGCCCCGCCGTTGACCTGGATCACCTGCGAGGTGATGTGCCCGGCGGCGGGAGAGGCCAGCCAGTGCAGGGTTTCGGCGACGTCCTCGGGGGTGCCCGCGCGCCCGTTGGAGGTCTCGGCGATCCACATCGCCCGCCGGTCCTCGGGCGGACGCCCGCCGAAGAACCCGGTGTCCTCGATGTAGCCGGGCGCCACCAGGTTCACCGTGATCCCCCGCGGGCCCAGGACCCGGGCCAGCTCATGGGCGTACGGGTGGAGCGCGGCCTTCGACGCCGCGTACGGGCTCGAACTCGACCCGCGGTAGGCGGCGATGGAGCTGAGGAAGAGCACGCGGCCGCCGGGCGAGGCGAGATGGTCGCGCAGCGCCTCCGTCAGCAGGGCGGTCGTGAGCGTGTTGATGCGGAAGTTGACGGTCCAGTCGTGCGCGATCGCATCCAGCGGATCGTCCGAGGCGGCCGGGGGCTCGAGCGCGCCGTTGCCGCCCACGCTGTGGATCAGCACATCGACCCGCCCGTCCAGCTCCGCGGTCACGAACTCCCGTACGCCCCGCACGTCCGCGGGTTCGGTGAGGTCGGCCGCGTGCACGAGCGCGCCCGGCACCCCGGCCTTCTCCAGCACCTCACGCCGCCGCCCGAGCAGCAGCACCCGGTCCCCGCCCGCCGCGAACTGCCGCGCGGCCGCGAGCCCGATCCCCGTTCCCCCACCGCTGATCACCACATTGCGCGTCATGCGATGATCGTACGTCGAAGATCTTCCACACGGGCCCGGACCGCACGACCGGCCGCCGCTACACGTTGAAGCGGAACTCCACCACGTCCCCGTCCTGCATCACATAGTCCTTGCCCTCCATGCGCGCCTTGCCCTTGGCGCGGGCCTCGGCGACCGAGCCGGCCTCGACGAGGTCGTCGAAGGAGATGACCTCGGCCTTGATGAAGCCCTTCTGGAAGTCGGTGTGGATGACTCCGGCGGCCTCGGGGGCGGTGGCGCCCTTCTTGATGGTCCAGGCGCGGGATTCCTTGGGGCCGGCCGTGAGGTAGGTCTGCAGGCCCAGGGTGTCGAAGCCGACGCGGGCGAGGGTGGCGAGGCCGGGCTCGGTGGCGCCGACGGACTCCAGCAGCTCCATCGCGTCCGCCTCGTCCAGCTCGGCGAGGTCCGCCTCCAGCTTGGCGTTCAGGAAGATCGCCTCCGCCGGGGCGACCAGGGCGCGCTGCTCGTTCTTGAAGTCCTCGTCGGTCAGCTCGTCCTCGTCGACGTTGAAGACGTAGAGGAACGGCTTGGTGGTGAGCAGGTGCAGGTCGTGCAGGAGCTCCGCGCGCTCGCTGCCCTGGACGATGCCGTGCGCGAAGAGGGTGTCGCCCCTCTCCAGGATCTCCTTGGCCTCTTCGACGGCCTTGACCTTGGGCGCGACGTCCTTCTTGATCCGCGACTCCTTCTGGAGGCGGGGCAGGACCTTCTCGATGGTCTGGAGGTCGGCGAGGATCAGCTCGGTGTTGATCGTCTCGATGTCGTCCTTGGGCGAGACCTTGCCGTCGACGTGGACGACGTTCTCGTCCTTGAAGGCGCGGATGACCTGGCAGATCGCGTCGGACTCGCGGATGTTCGCGAGGAACTTGTTGCCCAGGCCCTCACCCTCGGACGCCCCGCGCACGATGCCCGCGATGTCCACGAAGTCGACCGTCGCCGGCAGGACGCGCTCCGACTTGAAGATCTCGGCCAGCTTCGCCAGGCGGGGGTCGGGGACGCCGACCACACCGACGTTGGGCTCGATCGTGGCGAACGGGTAGTTGGCCGCCAGCACGTCGTTCTTGGTCAGGGCGTTGAACAGGGTCGACTTGCCGACATTCGGCAGACCGACGATTCCGATCGTGAGCGACACGTTGCGACTTCCCGTACGTGAGAGATGAGGACTGGCAGAGTGGGCCGATCCACCAGTCTACGGGGTACCTGTCGGGGACCGGCGATGCGTCGGACGCTGCGCCGAGCCGGGCGCACGGCGTGTCGGACGGGCTATTCGGCACATAAAACGACCTAAGTTGGGCCAGTGGAGCAACACAGGACACGTTCCCCTCAGCAGCACGGACCGCGCCGCGGCACCTCGCCGCCCCTGCCGCCGCAGGCGACACGAGGCGGCGGGGGCCGTCCGCCCGCGCCCCGGCAAGGCTCGCAGCAGCCGAAGCAGGGCGCGCAACAGCCGCCGCAAGGTGCACAGCAGCCCCGGCAGCCGCGTTCGCAGCCGCCGCGGCCGCCGGCGCGGCCGGCCTCGCCGGCCCGTCCGGCACGGTCCGGGCGGCCCGCACCGCAGCGGGACGCGACATCCGTCCGCCGGCCCGCTCCCCCGCCCGCCCGGGCGCCGCGCCGGCTGCCCAATCCGCGGCTGACCGGGCTGGGCTGCGGCCTGTTCTGCGGCACGCTGATGCTCACCCTCGGCTTCCTCGACCGGCTGCTCTTCGGGGCCTCGCCCCTCGTGTACGGCGTGCTGTTCCTGCCGGTGTGCGTGCTGACCGGGCTCTGGGTGCGCCGCGGCGACCTGGTGACCGCGCCGGTCGTCGTCCCGATCGCCTTCGCCCTCGGCCTGTTCCCGATCACCCACGCCGACGGCTTCGGCTCCCGCCTCATGGCCCTGTTCACCGCGCTGGCCACGCAGGCCGGCTGGCTGTACGGCGGCACGCTGATCGTCGGTTCGATCGTCACCGTGCGGAAGGTGAGGCTGATGGCCCAGCGGGCCGCGGTGGCCCGCCGCCGGCCGGCCACCGGCGCCTAGGTCCTGTCTGATAATCGATCTTGTGGTGGGTCGGGGTGAGTTGACGGATGCGGCGTGGGAGCGGATAGCGCCGCTGCTGCCTGGTGTTGACGG